>NZ_JASJVL010000018.1:0-107111 GCF_035019745.1 Pseudomonas sp. 10S5 | reverse complement strand
GATGCGGCAACTTTGCGAGGCGTTGTCGATGATGTATATCGGGCGCGTCAGATAGGTTGCGTAGGAAATTTCCTGTCCGCCAGTGCGGGGCCTAAAACGAATGCGATTGCTGACGTCTGCGCCAGTGGCTGAGGCTTTGTTCCAAGCGTGCAGAGCTGTCCATTTGCTGCTTGCGAGCATGGCTGAACAGGATCAATGCCAATTCGGCAGTGACCAACGCATCGGCGCTGGCGTGGTGACGTTCGCCCGCGTGCAAACCAAAAAATGCGGTCCAGTCATCAAGGCCTGCTTGCCGGATATTCGCGTGAGGGAACAGCATCGGTGCCATTTGCGCCACGTCAAAAAAACGGTGCTGCAAGCGATACCCAAGACTATCTTTCAACGCACGGCCTAGCATGTGTTGGTCGAATGAGGCGTGAAAGGCCATTAACGGGCTGTTGCCGACAAACTCCATAAGGTCCAACAAAGCATCGACAGGGTCGCTCCCCGCCGCGATAGCGCTGGGGCCTAAGCCATGCAGCAGCACGCTGGGGCTGAGCTTGTGATCCGACCGCAGAATCGTGCGTTCGAATTGCTGGCCCAAATCAATGGCGCCGTCCTCGATTACCACTGCACCGATGGATAACACCACGTCACGGTTCAGGTTCAGGCCACTGGTTTCCAGGTCAAGCACGACCCAACGTTGTTGGCGCAAGGGATGATCATTGACGGTTGCACAGGTCGCCAGATTCTCCAGGCGCTGTTGTTGGCGGGCGTCGAGAGAAGGTGTAGCACCGCGTAGCCACGCAAATAAATTCATAGCTGATAGCGCAGCGTCAGACTGTTCTGCAGGCGTTGAGCCTGACGCAGCGACTCGCGCAAAATACGCCGATCCAGCTGGTTGAGAATGTCCGGGTCGACACGATTGGAATAGGGTAAGTTCTGCCGACTTTGCAGTTGGTGTTGCTGCATCCGGGTTTGCTGAATGAAATGGTACGCCTCTTCATAGGCCGCGCCGTCCAGCGGCTCAATGACTTCTTTGTCGACTAACTGGCGCAGGCGTTCGAGGGTGTTGTTGGCTTCGATGCCATTGGCCAGCGCGAGCAGACGGGCGCCGTCGACAAACGGCGTCAAACCTTGGGTTTTGAGGTCCAGTGTGGCTTTTTCACTGCCTTTACGAGCGAGCACAAATTCACGAAAGCGCCCGACTGGCGGCCGCTGGCGGAGCGCGTTCTCGGCCATCATGCGTTGAAATAATCTGTTGTCAGCCACCTGGTCAAGAATGGCGCTGCGCAGTTGATCAACGCTGCGTTCATCGCCCCACACCACCCGCAGATCAAAATAGATGCTGGAGGCCAGCAGATTTTCAGGTGTCGCCTCCCGGATAAACGCCGCAAACCGCCGTGACCATTCTAAGCGCGACAAACACAAATCAGGGTTGCCGGCCATGATGTTGCCTTTGCACAGGGTAAATCCGCACTGCGCGAGACTTTGATTGATCTGTTGCGCCAAGGGCAGCAATTTCGCGCGTATGGCCGCAGCTTCTGCTGCGTCACTGGCTTCAAATAGGATGCCGTTGTCTTGGTCCGTGAACAGCGTTTGCTCGCGGCGACCTTCGCTGCCAAAACACAACCAACTGAAGGGGATTGCAGGGTCGCCTTTTTCCAACACCGTCAGTTCGATAACTCTGCACACTGTGTGGTCGTTTAGCAGTGTGATGATCTGGGTGATCTGTGTCGACGAAGCGCCGTGGGCCAGCATACGGTCGACCAGTTGAACAATTTCGCCCCGCAAATTGGCCAGGCTTTCAATTTTCGGTGCGTTACGAATAGTCCGCGCTAAATGCACCAGGTCCACACGCTGCAAAGAAAACAAATCGCGCTCGGATACCACGCCGCACAGGCGCTGTTCCTTGACCAGACAGACATGTGCGATATGCCGCTCGGTCATCGCGATAGCGGCGTCAAATGCGCTGGCATCGGGGCTCAGAAAAAACGGTTTCTGAATCATGTTTTTTTCAATGGGCAAACCGAAGTCGCCGGTGCCGTCGGCCACTACTTGGCGAAGGTCGCGCAGAGTGAATATACCCAGCGGCGCCTTGCGTTCATCGACGATCACTATGCTGCCGACTTGTTGCTCGTGCATCAGCTTGACCGCTTCGCGTAGCGGGGTGCCCGGACTGCACGTCACGGGGTGACGCATGGCCAGTTCGCCGAGTCGAGTGTTCAGCGAATATTGAGTGCCGAGTGCTTCTGCGGCGCGTTGCTGAACTTGTTGGTTGACCTGATCGAGCAGGCTGCTGACGCCACGTAAAGCGAAGTCACGAAACACGCTGGAAAGTGCGAACAATTTGATGAACGCTAATTTATTCAGTTGTAGGCAAAAGGTGTCTTCAGCCGCCAGATGCTCGGTGCGGGTGGCGCGTTCGCCTAGCAACGCAGCCAGCGGGAAGCACTCCCCGGTGGAAATCTCGAATGTGGTCTCGGTTCCGCTTTTCGCAGGGTGCGTACGCTCGCCTACGACCCGGCCGGTTTTAACAATGTAAAAATGCTCTACCGGGCCGTCTGCGGGTTTGATAATGCTTTCATCAGCCGCGTAAAAACGCAGTTGGCACTGTTCGACCAAGTACGCGAGATGGGCGTTTTCCATCTGGTTGAACGGTGGAAACTTTTGCAGGAATTGAATGGTGCCGTGTATGTTTTGCAGCACCGCTGTCTTTCCTGCCTGGGTGAAAGCATCTGCCTTGCTCATGACCATGACCGCTTATGTAGAACAATTTTTAGAGTCGGTTTTCGACACTCATGGTCGACCGCTAGCGGGCAAGTGCCCATTGGACGTAAGTCTAGGGTCGAGTTAATGGGCTAGAGTATGAATACCTGACTCGTGTGCTCGGATTTTTGCGTGAGTTTTGAGTGAAGATCAGGTACAAAGCGGGCGAAGCGTACAGCGCATCATCTTTGATTCGCTGTCCTATAAGTGCGAGGAATCAATGAGACCTGTATGACTGAGCTCGACCTGTTGAGTGAAGAAGAGCGCGAAGCGATCAACGAGGCGATGCAAACGTCCGATCCGCTCGAGCAACAACGAGTGCTTATCGTCGATGACAACAAAGACGAACGGGGGCTGCTTGCCGAATTTCTTAATTTGAATGGCATTAGTTGCCTTACCGCTAGCGATTGTACGTCGGCACTTAGTTTGCTTGAACACCGCAGGTCCATTGGGCTGTTGATCACTGACTTGCGTATGGCGCCTTGCAGTGGTCTGGACCTGATCCGTCAGGTTAGGGAATCGCCAAGGGCGGGGTTGCCAATCATCATAGTGTCTGGCGAAGCCGACGTTAAAGATGCCATTGAGGCAATGCATTTGAGCGTTGTGGATTTTTTGCTGAAGCCGATTGATAACCAGCGGTTACTGGAGTTGATCCGCAAGGAGTTGAGAATCGCTTAAAAGGCGTCGCGAATGAATTCGCTCCCACAGAAATCTCAGTGGGAGCGAATTTATTCGCGAATGCAGCTCCTCGCGATCGCGATAGACCGCAAGGAACCTTTAATTACAGCCCGTTTTTTGCCTTGAACTCACGACGTCGACGGTGCAGCACGGGCTCGGTATAGCCGTTGGGTTGTTTAGTCCCTTCGATTACCAGTTCAAGTGCTGCCTGGAACGCGATGTTACTGTCGAAATCCGGCGCCAAGGGCCGGTACAGCGGGTCATTGATATTCTGCCGGTCGACTACAGGCGCCATGCGCTTGAGGCTTTCGAGTACCTGATGCTCGTTAACCACGTCATGGCGTAGCCAGTTGGCGATGTGCTGGCTGGAAATTCGCAGTGTGGCGCGGTCTTCCATCAGGCCAATATCGTTGATATCCGGCACTTTCGAGCAACCAATACCCTGATCAATCCAGCGCACTACATAGCCAAGGATGCCCTGAGCATTGTTGTCTAATTCGTTCTTTATTTCTTCGGGCGTCCAGTTGGTGTTCGGTGCCAGTGGAATGGACAGAATGTCGTCAACTGACGCAAGAGCGCGTTTGGCCAACTCTGCCTGGCGGGCGAACACATCAACTTTGTGGTAATGCAGCGCGTGCAACACAGCAGCCGTTGGCGAAGGCACCCACGCGGTGTTCGCGCCCGCCAATGGGTGAGCGATTTTCTGCTCAAGCATTGCGGCCATCAGGTCAGGCATGGCCCACATGCCTTTACCGATTTGTGCACGACCTTGCAGGCCGCAGCTCAAGCCGATATCGACGTTCGAGTTTTCGTATGCGCTGATCCATTTCTCGGCTTTCATCTGTGCTTTACGCACCACCGGACCTGCTTCCATGGACGTATGGATTTCATCGCCCGTGCGATCAAGAAAACCGGTATTGATAAACACCACGCGCTCGCTCGCCGCCTGAATACAGGCCTTGAGGTTGACCGTAGTGCGGCGCTCTTCGTCCATGATCCCGACTTTTAGCGTGTTGCGTGGCAGCTTGAGCACATCTTCGACACGGCCAAACAGCTCGTTGGTGAACGCTGCTTCTTCCGGACCGTGCATTTTCGGTTTGACGATATAGACCGAACCGGTGCGGCTGTTCGTGCGGGAGCTTTCGCCGTTGAGGCTGTGGATGGCGGCCAGGCTGGTGAGCAAGCCGTCGAGAATACCTTCCGGGACTTCGTTACCGTCTTTGTCGAGAATCGCATCGATGGTCATCAGGTGACCGACGTTGCGGATGAACAACAGCGAGCGGCCATGCAAGCTGACCTCGCCACCGTTGGGTGCGGTGTAGGTGCGGTCGGCGTTCATGGTGCGGGTGAAAGTTTCGCCGCCTTTGGACACTTGTTCGGCCAAGTCGCCTTTCATCAGGCCGAGCCAGTTGCGGTACACCACGACTTTGTCGTCGGCATCGACGGCGGCAATTGAATCTTCGCAGTCCATGATGGTGGTCAGTGCAGCCTCCATCAGCACGTCTTTGACACCCGCCGCATCGGTCTTGCCAACGGGGCTGTTAGCGTCGATCTGGATCTCGAAATGCAGACCGTTGTGTTTAAGCCCGATGGCGCTAGGCGCCGAGCCTTCGCCGCGGAAGCCAATCAGTTGTGCATCGTCGGCCAGGCCCGAGTTGCTACCGCCCTTAAGCGAAACGACCAGCTTGCTGTCAATCAGCTTATAGCCGGTGGAGTCGACGTGGGAGCCGGCAGCCAATGGCGCGGCTTCGTCGAGGAAGGCGCGGGCGAAGGCGATGACCTTATCGCCGCGAACCTTGTTGTAGCCTTTGGTTTTTTCCGCGCCCCCGGCTTCGCTGATAGCGTCGGTGCCGTACAAAGCGTCGTAAAGCGAACCCCAACGTGCATTGGATGCGTTGAGTGCGAAGCGCGCATTCATAACCGGGACCACTAACTGTGGACCCGCCATACGGGCAACTTCATCGTCGACGTTTTGTGTAGTGATCTGGAAATTCGCTGCTTCTGGCAACAAATAGCCTATTTCTTGCAGGAAGGCTTTATAGGCCGTCGCGTCGTGGGCAGCGCCTGCTTGAGACTGATGCCAGGCATCTATACGCGCCTGAAAATCATCGCGTTTGACGAGTAGAGCTTTGTTCTTCGGCGCAAGCTCATTGATGAGCTTTTCGGTACTGGTCCAGAACGTGGCGGCATCAAGGCCGGTTCCTGGAATGGCTTCGTTATTAACGAAGTCCAACAGGACTTTGGCGACCTGAAGGCCACCGACTTGAAGGTGTTCAGTCATTGCTTGCCTCACTCTGTTCAGCGGTTAGCTTTTCATCGATCAAACGTTATGTAGTGCGTGCTGCGGCATACTACATGAAGCATTGAGTTGTGAAAATCTGGGTAATAACGTCATTAAGTGGCTCACAACAAGTACGAGCCATTTAAGAAAAGGATGTTCTCAAAAACGGCAAGGATTGTTCCAGATAATTATTAAAATAGTACACGATTAGTTTGGCCTCATAGATTACGGCCCATGCCTATACTTGATCGACCACCCAGTGGCATTGCGTCTTCACCGAGTTGGCGCTTCCAGAATAAGAGGATTGACCGTGGATCATCTCGTCATCACTGTATTTGCCCCCGATCAACCGGGACAGGTTGAACGCATTGCTGAATGCATCGCTGAACATGGCGGTAATTGGTTGGAAAGCCGGATGTCACGCTTGGCCGGGCAATTTGCCGGGGTAGTAAGGGTCGGCGTGCCTGCCCAATCCCAAGAGGCAATGTTGGATGCCTTGCAAGCCTTATCGGCTCACGGCATTCGGGTACTGGTCGCCCAGAGTGAGATTGAACAGTCGTGCAGTTGGAAACCCATTGCGATGGAGTTGGTGGGCAATGATCGACCTGGCATCGTCCGTGACATTACTCGGGTGCTGGCGGAGCAGGGCGTTAATCTTGAGCGATTGGTCACCAGCGTGAGCCCTGCACCCATGAGCAGCGAGTTGCTGTTCCACGCCGACGCGATCCTGGGCGTGCCGCTGACGCTGTCATTAGACGTGCTGCAAAAACGCCTGGAAACTTTGGCAGACGATTTGATGGTAGAGCTGGTGTTGAAAGTCGAAGAATAAAGCCGCGGACTTTCAGACAAATCGCGCCGCTTGTTAATTACCAACAAAGGTTATCCACTTTTTACCTGCATCTGCCCGTGGATAACCTGGAGAGACCGCCGGAAGCCACGCGCCTTGTGGCTTACACCGCGATGTTCATTTATTGACCAGTAATTAAAGATTGCTTCAGCGAGATCGCAGCCAGATATCGACGCTGTAAACCGCCAGTCCCGCCCATATGAAGGCAAAGGCTAGCAATGTGGTACTTGAAAGGTGCTCGCCATAAACCCGCACGGCCAACGCCAACACCAGTGTAGGCGCTACGTATTGTAGAAAGCCCAGAGTGGTGTAGGGCAAGTGCCGCGCTGCCGCGTTGAAACAAATCAGTGGCATGACCGTTATTGGCCCGGCAGCTGCCAGCCACCAAGCCTCAGAGGTGGTCCAGAAACTGGGTTGAGCGCTGACGGCCGCAGGATTAAACAACATCCAGCCAATTGCCAATGGCACCAGTAACCAAGTTTCCACCACCAGTCCCGGCAGTGCCGCCACGGGCGCCTTTTTGCGGATCAACCCGTAAAAGGCAAAACTTAACGCCAGTACCAGCGATACCCACGGCAGACTGCCCACTTGCCATACTTGCTGCGCAACGCCCACCGTTGCCAGAATTACCGCCAGCCATTGCAAAGGCCGTAAGCGTTCGCCCAACAGCAGCATGCCCAGCAAGACATTGACCAGTGGGTTGATGTAGTAGCCCAGACTGGCTTCAACCATGCGTCCGTTATTGACCGCCCAGACATAGGTCAGCCAATTGATGGCGATTAGGCTTCCGCTCAGCGTGAGGATGGCCAAGCGACGTGGATTGTTACGCAGCTCTCGCCACCAACCTGGGTGTTTCCACACCAGCAACAGCAAGGAGCCACACAGTGCGGACCACAGCACCCTATGGACAATAATCTCTACTGACGGGACAGTGGCGATGGCTTTGAAATAAAGCGGGAACAAGCCCCACGTGATGTAGGCCGTTAGGCCCAGAATGTACCCGCGACGCGGGTTGACGGCTTGCATGCATGTTCCTTACGCAGCGAATGGTCGGGCAGTTTTTCTTTGAATAGGGCCGTTACCCGCAGGCCGCGGCGCTGGATTGACGGCTTAAAACAGCTTCAGCGGTTCTTCGTTGAGCGCCGACAATTGTTCTCGCAATGCCAGCACCTGATCGCCCCAATAACGCTCGGTACCGAACCAAGGGAAGCTGTGTGGAAAGGCGGGGTCATCCCAACGCCGGGCGAGCCATGCGCTGTAGTGCATCAGGCGCAACGCGCGCAACGGTTCGATCAACGCCAGTTCGCGGGGGTTGAAATCGTGAAACTCGCTGTAGCCATCCATCAGTTCTGACAACTGGCTCAGGCATTCCTGGCGATCACCGGCGAGCATCATCCAGATGTCCTGTGCTGCCGGGCCCATGCGGCAATCATCGAGGTCGACGATGTGGAACATTTCATCGCGGGCCATCATGTTGCCGGGGTGGCAATCACCGTGCATACGGATGTTTTTATGCGGCGTGGCGGCGTAAACGTCTTCGACTCGCTTGAGCAAATCGCGAGCGACTGATTCATAGGCCGGCAACAAGCTGCGCGGAATGCAGTTGTTTTCCAGCAGAAACGCCAGCGAGTCGTGACCGAAGTTTTTAACGCCGAGCGCTTCGCGGTGCTCGAACGGCTTGGTGGCGCCCACTGCGTGTATGCGGCCTAGCAGTTGCCCGAGGCGATACAGTTGATCCAGGTTGCCCGGCTCTGGCGCCCGCCCGCCGCGACGTGGGAACAGGGTGAAGCGAAAGCCCGCGTGTTCATGCAGGGTTTGGCCGTTATGGATCATGGGCGCAACCACTGGGATATCAACTTCGGCCAATTCGAAGGTGAAGCTGTGTTCTTCGAGAATCGCGTCGTTGGTCCAGCGCTGTGGCCGGTAGAACTTGGCAATCAGCGGCTCGCCGTCTTCGATGCCGACTTGATACACACGGTTTTCGTAACTGTTGAGCGCAAGGATGCGGGCGTCGCTGAGAAAGCCGATGCTTTCGACAGCATCAAGCACCAGATCAGGCGTGAGTGTTGCAAACGGGTGGGCCATGCTTACTCCTGCGCGCAGCAGGCTGCCGCGTCGGGCCCGATATGTTAGCGCAATGAGGCTGCGCCTGACACATTCGCTGATTTGCCCGACGCTGCAGGAGCCAACGTGTTGGCGAAGAAGTCAGCCCCGCAAACAGGTTGAGACTTGGCCATGCATCAGTCCTGAGGCTTTGGCGTTCGCGCGAGGCAATAAATATCCACCCGCCTTGCTCCCCCGTCCAGGAGCAAGCGCGACAGGGCGTTCACCGTTGCGCCGGTGGTTAACACATCGTCCACCACCGCAAAATGTTTGCCCTTTATCTGTGCTCCGGGACGGATGGCAAACGCTTTGCGCAAATTGCTTTGACGGGCTTTGGCGTCCAATCCTTGCTGCGCTGGAGTATCCAATACCCGAAGCAACAAATGTTCGTCTGTTATCACATCCAATTGCGTACCGAGCCAGCGAGCTAGCATCTCGGCTTGGTTATAACCACGCTGGCGTAGCCTTTTGTTCGCAAGCGGCACCGGCAGCAGGCAATCCGGACGCGCAAGACCTTCAGCGAAACGGTGCTGCAGAGCTTGCCCAAGCAACTGCGCGAGCAGCCGCCCCATGGGCCATTTCCCCTGATGCTTGAAGCGTGTAACCAAGCTATCAACGGGGAAGTCGTAACGCCATGGCACCACGACGTCACTGAATGCGGGTGGCTGTCGGCGGCATTGGCCGCAGGTCAGACCGGCCATTGGCATGGGCAGCGCGCAACGTTCGCAGCTGTCCCCAAGCCAAGGCAGGTCGGTTTCACAGCCGGTACAGATAGGAAATAACGCGTCTGTGGTCTCGTCGCACAATAAACATGTTTGTTTGTTTTTTAACCAGATGTAAACCTGATGCGTGCTCTGTGGTTGACAGCGCATGGCTCTTCCTTAAATATGCCGAACATCCGTGTAGTCCGAATGACCGTGTGTTCTAACCGCGCTCATTCGCGCAAGCCAAGAACAAACAAGGAGCCGCCCAATGAGCGCCAGCATCACCGCCACTCTGCGTCACGACTGGACTTTAGCCGAGGTCAGAGCGCTGTTCGTACAGCCATTCAATGACCTGTTATTTCAGGCGCAGACCGTGCACCGTGCTCATTTCGACGCCAACCGGGTTCAGGTATCAACGCTGCTTTCGATCAAAACGGGTGCCTGCCCGGAAGATTGCAAATACTGCCCGCAGTCTGGCCACTACAACACCGGGCTGGAAAAAGAGAAGCTGCTGGAAGTGCAGAAAGTTCTGGAGGAGGCCGCTCGCGCTAAATCCATCGGCTCCACGCGGTTTTGCATGGGGGCGGCCTGGAAGCATCCTTCTGCCAAAGACATGCCATACGTGCTCGAAATGGTCAAAGGCGTTAAGGCCATGGGCCTGGAAACTTGCATGACCTTGGGCCGTCTCGACCAGGATCAAACCGCCGCATTGGCCACCGCCGGGCTGGATTACTACAACCACAACCTAGATACCTCGCCTGAGTTCTACGGCAGCATCATTACCACCCGCACCTATAGCGAGCGTTTGCAAACCTTGGCCTATGTGCGTGAGTCGGGAATGAAGATCTGTTCCGGCGGAATCCTTGGCATGGGCGAAAGCCTTGATGACCGTGCCGGGCTACTGATGCAATTGGCCAACCTGCCGGAGCATCCTGAGTCGGTGCCGATCAACATGTTGGTCAAGGTGGCCGGTACGCCGCTGGAAAATGCTGAAGACATTGACCCATTCGACTTTATTCGGATGCTGGCGGTGGCGCGCATCATGATGCCGCAATCTCACGTGCGCCTGTCCGCGGGCCGCGAAGCGATGAATGAACAGATGCAAGCATTGGCCTTCTTTGCCGGTGCCAACTCGATTTTCTACGGCGACAAGCTGCTGACTACTGCTAACCCGCAGGCCGACAAGGACATGCAGCTGTTTGCGCGTCTGGGCATTCTTCCGGAGGCCGGGGTGGAGCATTCAGACGAAGTGCATCAGGCCGCTATCGAGCAGGCGTTGATCGAGCAAAAGAGCAGCGAAATGTTTTACGACGCTACTGCGGTCTGATTCTGCCTTTACCTCTGTAGGAGCCAACGTTGGCGAGGCGGCGTGTCTGATACACCGCGCAAGGCCTATCGCCAACACGTTGGCTCCTACAGGAACGCTACCCAAACACCCACGAGGCCTGCATGTCTTTCGATCTCCGCACGCGTCTGGCCGCTCGTCGCGCTGAACAGCTTTATCGTCATCGCCCATTGCTTCAAAGTCCCCAAGGCCCTGAAGTAGTGGTCGATGGCCAGCCGCTGTTGGCGTTCTGTAATAACGACTACCTCGGTTTGGCCAATCACCCTGAAGTGATTGCTGCCTGGCAAGTGGGGGCTGATCGGTGGGGTGTGGGCGGCGGCGCTTCGCACCTGGTGATCGGTCACAGCAGCCCGCATCACGAACTCGAAGAAGCCTTGGCCGACTTGACCGGTCGTCCCCGTGCCTTGCTGTTTTCCAACGGCTACATGGCCAACCTTGGTGCGGTCACCGCGCTGGTCGGGAAGGGCGATACGGTGCTGGAAGACCGGCTCAATCATGCGTCTTTGCTGGATGCGGGTTTGCTCAGCGGCGCGCGGTTTTCACGCTATCTGCACAACGATGCCAACAGCCTTGCCTCACGCTTGGAGACAGCCAGCGGCAATACGCTGGTGGTCACCGATGGCGTGTTCAGCATGGATGGCGATTTAGCTGACCTGCCGACGTTGGCCCAAGCGGCGAAAGCCAAAGGTGCATGGCTGATGGTGGACGACGCCCATGGGTTTGGCCCGCTGGGCGCCAACGGTGCGGGCGCTGTAGAACATTTCGGTTTGAGCATGGAAGACGTGCCGGTGTTGGTCGGGACGTTGGGCAAAGCCTTCGGCACTGCCGGTGCTTTTGTCGCGGGCAGTGAAGAGTTGATCGAAACCCTTATCCAGTTCGCTCGGCCCTACATTTACACCACTAGCCAACCCCCTGCGCTGGCCTGCGCCACGCTAAAAAGCCTTGAAATACTGCGCCGCGAACACTGGCGTCGCGAGCACCTGCGACGTTTGATTCAGCAGTTCCGCCATGGTGCCGAACAGATCGGTCTGCAGTTGGTGGACAGCTTTACGCCGATCCAGCCAATTCTGATCGGTGACAGTGGCCGCGCTTTGCATCTGTCGCAGATGTTGCGTGATCGTGGCCTGCTGGTGACCGCTATTCGCCCGCCAACCGTCCCTGCCGGCGGTGCGCGTTTACGTGTCACCTTGTCCGCCGCCCACAGCGAAGCGCAAGTGCAGCTATTGTTGAATGCATTGGCGCAGTGTTATCCGCTGCTCGGTGAACACGAATTGGTGGAAGTGGACCATGCGTGATCGTCTGATTTTGCTACCAGGCTGGGGTTTAGGGATCTCACCGTTAGAGCCGTTGGCCGCTGCGTTGCGCGGTCTCGACGAGCATTTGCGGGTAGAAATCGAACCGTTGCCCGATGTCCAATTGTCGGCTTTCGGCGACATCGAGCTGAGCGAAGTGCTTGATGAACTCGATGCCACATTGCCCGACAATGCTTGGCTCGGCGGCTGGTCTTTAGGTGGGATGTTGGCGACGGAACTGGCCGCGCGTCGTGCCGATCGTTGCTGTGGTCTGCTGACGTTCGCCAGTAACAGCTCCTTCGTTTCTCGTAGCGACTGGCCCCATGCGATGTCGCCCGAGGCATTCGATGCGTTTCTCGCCGGGTGCTCGGTTGATCCGCAGGGCACACTAAAACGTTTCAGCCTGCTGTGCGTTCAAGGCGCCGAAGACCCTCGTGGTTTGGCCCGGTTGTTAAACGCTGCCGCCCCGCATACCTCGCCCGATGGGCTGCTGCATGGCTTGAAATTGCTGGCACAACTCGACACCCGCAATGCTTTGCAAGCTTATCGCGGGCCTCAACTGCATCTGTTTGCGGGCCTTGATGCACTGGTGCCGGCCGAAGCGGCAAGCGATCTACTGAGTATTCTGCCCGATGTGGAAATCGGCCTGATCGAACAGGCCAGCCACGCCTTCATTCTGGAAAATCCACACGGGGTGGCTGCGGCAATCCAGGCGTTTTTACATGAGTCCGGTGATGACTGATTTGTCCTTCTTCAAAAAAACCAGCGTCGAGACCGGCGCGTTGCCCGACAAGCGTCAGGTAGCGGCGTCTTTTTCCCGCGCCGCCGCCAGTTACGACAGCGTGGCCGAGTTACAACGCGCGGTCGGAAGCGAACTGCTGGCACGTTTTCCCGCTGAATTGAAACCGTCGCGCTGGCTGGACCTGGGCAGCGGCACCGGTTATTTCAGCCGCATCCTGGCGCAAACGTTCACCGAGAGCGAAGGTGTTGCTCTGGACATAGCCGAAGGCATGTTGCGCCATGCGCGCCCCTTGGGCGGTGCCGAGCATTTTGTGGCGGGTGATGCCGAGCAAATGCCGCTGAGGGATCAAGGTTGCGGGCTGATTTTTTCCAGCCTAGCGGTGCAGTGGTGTGCGGACTTTGGCGCGGTGCTTAGCGAAGCGCGGCGGGTATTACAACCGGGCGGTGTGTTGGCGTTTGCCAGTCTATGCGTGGGCACCTTGTATGAACTGCGAGAGAGCTGGCAAGCGGTAGATGGAATGGTCCATGTCAATCGCTTCCGTCAATTCGAGGATTATCAGCAGCTCTGTGCCTCCAGTGGCTTGCGAATTCACAGTTTAGGCGTGCAGCCACATGTGTTGTATTACCCTGATGTTCGCAGCCTGACCCATGAGTTGAAAGCCTTGGGCGCCCACAATCTAAATCCGGGTCGGCCCGGTGGTTTGACCGGTCGCGCGCGCATAATGGGGCTGATCAACGCTTATGAACGGTTTCGCCACAGCGAAGGGCTGCCGGCCACTTACCAAGTGGTCTACGCGGTGTTGGAAAAACCATGAATAGCAGGCACTGAGATGAGCAGTTCGTACTTCATCACGGGCACCGATACGGATGTCGGTAAAACCACCATTGCGACCGGGCTGCTGCATGCTGCACGACAGGCCGGTTTAAGCACTGCAGCCGGTAAACCGGTCGCTTCAGACTGCATTGTCGGACCGGATGGCTTGCGCAACAGTGACGCGTTGGCGCTGATGGCGGAATGTTCGGTAAAACTGACGTACGACGAAGTCAATCCGATAGCGTTCGAACCGGCCATTGCCCCGCACCTGGCTGCGCGCGAAGCAGGTGTAGTGCTGTCCGTGCAAGCGCTGCTCGAACCCATGCGCAATGTGCTGAACAAGGGGGCCGACTTCACCCTGATCGAAGGTGCTGGAGGTTGGCGAGTACCGCTGGCTGACCAGGCTAACCTGTCAGACCTTGCAGTGGCGTTGCAGTTGCCCGTGATTCTGGTGGTCGGTGTCCGTTTGGGCTGCATCAACCATGCGCTGCTGACGGCCGAAGCCATCGCCCGCGACGGCCTTCCATTGGCGGGGTGGGTGGCCAATATCATCGACGGCAAGACTTCACGTCTGGAAGAAAATCTCGCCACCTTGGCTGAACGTTTGCCCGCGCCGTGTTTGGGCCGTGTGCCACGGTTGAAAAAACCGACAGCGGAAGCGGTGGCTGAGTTTCTGCATTTGGAGTTGTTGGATTAGGGGTCTATTTATATTGGGTAGGGCCTTTGCAATTTACATTCAACAAGGGCAGCCTGTTTTAACTATCAACCGGCCAATTGCCATTAGTCTTTTTGTCGAGTCTTTTACGGCTTGGTCTGTTTCAATGGTGGCTGTTCGTTATATGAACTGAGGTTAATTCCATGCAAATTTCCAGCAACAGCGCTTTTTCTTCGGGTATTAGCCTGGTCCAGGCCGGGTTGGCGCGGGTTGATCAAGCAGCTGTACAAATTGCCAACGCTAGCGTTTCCAGCGATGCGTCCAACGGCAGCGTCTCCACAAGTACGGGCGATGCTTCCGCTAGGAGTCAATCGTCGAACCAACAAGTCGAGCGTCTGCATTCGGTTGACCGCAGTCAGCAAACTGATCTAGCGACCAGCGCAGTAGAACTCTCCTTGGCTAAAATCCAAGCCGAACTCGGCGTTAAAGTGGCCAAGGCTTCCGACGAAATGCTCGGCACGTTTATCGATACTCACGCCTGATCGCTGCCTTCGCGGTGCGCCTCGTCGCACCCGGTTACTCCTCTAGCTCCTGCATTTGCGTTTCACTCAACTAAACTTAATCGGCCTGATAGCGTGCCTGCGCTACGGCTGCGGCGTTCGCGTGGACATTTTAAAGCCTTGTGGGCGATGAACGGAGCACGCGCTGCGCTTGACAAGGTTTAGACGTAAACGTATGTTTCAAACAACTGTTTGATCGACCGATCATTCGCTCCAGGATTCTCAGCAGAGGTTATCGCTATGCCGGACTACAAGGCCCCCTTGCGTGATATTCGCTTCGTTCGTGACGAGTTGCTCGGCTACGAAGCGCATTATCAAAGCCTGCCGGCTTGCCAGGACGCTACTCCAGACATGGTTGACGCCATTCTTGAAGAAGGCGCCAAGTTTTGTGAGCAGGTGTTGGCACCGTTGAATCGTGTCGGCGACTCTGAAGGCTGCACCTGGAGCGAGTCCGGCGTGAAAACCCCGACGGGCTTCAAGCAGGCTTACCAGCAATTCGTGGAAGGCGGCTGGCCTAGCTTGGCGCACGACGTGGCCCATGGCGGTCAAGGCCTGCCAGAGTCACTCGGCCTGGCTGTCAGTGAAATGGTCGGCGAAGCCAACTGGTCGTGGGGCATGTACCCCGGCCTGTCGCACGGCGCGATGAACACCATTTCCGAGCACGGTACTGAAGAACAGCAACAGGCTTACCTGACCAAGCTGGTTTCGGGCGAATGGACCGGCACCATGTGCTTGACCGAATCGCACTGCGGTACCGACTTGGGCATGTTGCGCACCAAGGCCGAACCGCAAGCTGACGGCTCCTACAAAGTGACCGGCACCAAGATCTTCATTTCTGCTGGCGAACACGACATGGCCGACAACATCGTCCATATCGTGCTGGCCCGCCTGCCGGATGCACCGGCGGGCACTAAAGGTATTTCGCTGTTCATCGTGCCTAAGTTCATGCCAAACGCTGACGGTAGCGTTGGCGCTCGCAATGCGGTCAGCTGCGGTTCCCTGGAACACAAAATGGGTATCCACGGTAACGCGACGTGCGTGATGAACTTCGATGCAGCCACGGGCTTCTTGATCGGCGCGCCGAACAAAGGCCTGAACTGCATGTTTACGTTCATGAACACCGCGCGTTTGGGGACTGCACTTCAGGGCCTTGCCCACGCCGAGATCGGCTTTCAGGGCGGCTTGAAATATGCCCGTGATCGTTTGCAAATGCGTTCGCTAACCGGCCCGAAAGCGCCCGAGAAAGCCGCAGACCCGATCATCGTTCACCCTGATGTACGCCGCATGCTGTTGACCATGAAAGCCTTCGCTGAAGGCAACCGGGCAATGGTTTACTTCACTGCCAAGCTGGTCGATATCGTTAAGTACGGTCAAGACGATGAGCAGAAGAAGCAAGCGGACGGCCTGTTGGCGTTCATGACCCCGATCGCCAAAGCCTTCATGACTGAGGTCGGCTTCGAAGCGGCTAACCATGGCGTGCAAATCTACGGCGGCCACGGTTTTATCGCGGAGTGGGGCATGGAGCAAAACGTCCGCGACAGCCGCATTTCGATGCTGTACGAAGGCACCACCGGCATCCAGGCGCTGGACCTGTTGGGCCGCAAAGTGTTGATGACTCAAGGCGAAGCGCTGAAAGGCTTCACCAAGATCGTCCACAAGTTCTGCCAGACCAACGAAGGCAATGAAGCGGTTAAAGAGTTCGTCGAACCCTTGGCTGCGCTGAATAAAGAATGGGGCGAGTTGACCATGAAGGTCGGTATGGCCGCTATGAAAGACCGTGAAGAAGTCGGTGCCGCTTCGGTGGATTACCTGATGTACTCCGGTTATGCCTGCCTGGCTTATTTCTGGGCTGACATGGCGCGACTGGCAGCTGAAAAATTGGCTGCCGGTACTACCGAAGAAGCGTTCTATACGGCCAAGTTACAAACGGCGCGCTTCTACTTCCAGCGTATCTTGCCGCGCACCCGTACTCACGTGGTGACCATGCTTTCAGGCGCTAACAACCTGATGGACATGAAAGAAGAGAACTTCGCACTGGGCTATTAAAGCTGCGTCGTTTTTAAATAACCGCTTTTCCTTTTGGGGAAGCGGTTATTTTGTATCTGGTGGCTGAGGGTAGTTGCAGGCGTTATCGTCAACTTCTTAAGTTCACGGCCGTTAAAGAGGATTAGTCAGGTATTTGAGCCATTTGAGTGCTTAACTGAAACGGTACAGGCACAATGCCATGCAACGTTTCATGTTGGGCAGGAGCCATCCTCTTTGCAGCGTTTTTCGACCGCACGTTTCAGTCATTTCGTTCCCTCGCTGCTATTACTATTAGCGGGGCTCGCGGCCGCGTATGTAAAAGACCTTAATGTATTTTTTACGTCGCTGTTCAATGTACTGCCGACTTTGGTGCTGTTGTTGGGCGGTGCGTATTGCTCGGTTTATCGTCGCCAGCGTGAGCTGTTTTTGATGATCACTGTTTACACCGCGTACTTTCTGTTGGATACGCAAACCGACTACTACCGCGATTACGGCAAAGTGCGTGATGACGCCGCCGTGGTTTTTCATTTGTGCTGTCTCTTTTTGCCACTGCTCTACGGACTTTTCGCCATATGGGAGGAACGTACGCACCTGTTCCGGGACATGATTGCCCGATTTGCCGTGTTCCTCGCCTTTGGCAGCGTTGCGTTGGCGCTAGAACAAAGCTTTCCTAAAGCCCTGCTGAATTGGTTGGCAGAGATCCGCTGGCCGGCTTTATACGGCGATTGGATGAGTTTGATTCAACTGGCTTACCCCGTGTTCTTTTGCAGCTTCCTGTTAATTATTGTGCAATACGTGCGTAAGCCCCGGCCGCTGCACGCGGCGCAAATCGTCGGTTTGATTGGTCTTTTTTGGGCGTTGCCGAGGACCTTCATTTTGCCGTTCACCCTCAACATCATGTGCAGTGAGGTGATGCTGATGATTGCCGCCGCGGTCGCCCATGAGGCTTATCAAATGGCGTTCCGCGATGAGCTGACAGGATTGCCGGGACGTCGTGCACTCAATGAACGACTGCAAAGGTTGGGACGCAGTTACGTGCTAGCCATGGCCGACGTCGATCACTTCAAGAAATTCAACGACACCCATGGGCATGATGTTGGCGATCAAGTGCTGCGACTGGTGGCGAGCAAGTTATCGAAAGTGACCGGTGGCGGTCGAGCCTACCGGTATGGCGGCGAAGAGTTTGCACTGGTGTTTGCCGGGCAGACGCTGGAAGAGTGCATGCCGCATCTGGAGTCGGTGCGCGACGCTATCGCGGTTTACAACATTCAATTGCGCAATCAGGACCGACCGAATGACGACCAGCAAGGGCGTCAGCGCCGAAGCGGTGCGAAGGCGTCGAGTGTATCGGTCACCGTCAGCATTGGCGTAGCCGAACGGCAAGTTGACCAGCGTACGCCCGAGGAAGTGCTCAAGTCAGCCGACGAGGCGCTTTACAGCGCCAAGGGCGCGGGGCGAAATTGTGTCGTTGCGCATGGCCGTAATCGGCGCGGCGCGGTGCGTTTAGTTGGCGCTGCCAGTTAAGTTATGAGCCTGTATTCAGCGTCTGGACTGTGATTGTTCGGACCCCCTTCGCGCAGTAGGTTGGGGTATCTGCTGCCGGAGAAATGACCATGCCTGAGTACAAAGCCCCCCTGCGCGATATGCGCTTCTTGATCAACAACGTTTTCGATTTCCCTGCTCATTACCAGGCGCTCGGCGCCCATGACGCCAGTCCAGACATGGTCAGCGCGATTCTGGAAGAGGGCGCTAAGTTCTGCGAACAAGTGCTGTCGCCGCTGAACCGTCCCGGCGATGAAGAAGGCTGTCATTTCGACCAGGGTGTCGTCACCACGCCCAAGGGTTTCAAAGAAGCCTTTGCTCAATACGTCGAAGGCGGTTGGCATGGCTTGTCGGCGGACCCGGCTTACGGTGGTCAAGGTTTGCCGTTATCGCTGGGGCTGGCTATCAGCGAAATGATCGCCTCCAGCAATACTTCATGGGGCATGTACCCAGGATTGACCCACGGCGCGATGTCGGCCATTCATACCCACGGCACCGAAGATCAGAAGCAAACGTACCTGACCAAGCTCACCGAAGGCGAATGGACAGGGACTATGTGCCTGACCGAAGCCCATTGCGGCACCGACTTGGGAATCATCAAAACCCGCGCTGTGCCGCAAGCCGACGGCAGTTATGGTATTTCCGGTAGCAAGATTTTCATCTCGGCTGGCGAGCACGACATGAGCCAGAACATCGTCCACTTGGTGCTGGCGAAACTGCCAGATGCCCCGGCGGGAACCCGTGGCATTTCGTTGTTTATCGTGCCTAAATTTCTGCCAGACGCTGCGGGCAATGCCGGCCAGCGCAACGGTGTGTCGTGTGGTTCCATCGAACACAAGATGGGCATAAAGGCTTCTGCAACCTGCGTGATCAACTTCGATAACGCCACCGGATATTTGATCGGCGAGGCCAATAAAGGCCTCAACTGTATGTTTACCATGATGAATCATGCCCGCTTGGGCACTGGCATGCAGGGCATGTGTCTGGGCGAAACCAGTTTCCAGGGGGCGATTAAGTACGCCAACGAACGCCTGCAAATGCGCTCCCTGACCGGACCTAAAGCGCCGGACAAGGCTGCGGACCCTATCATCGTTCACCCGGACGTGCGCCGCATGTTGCTGACCATGAAAGCCTTCAACGAGGGTAATCGCGCATTGACCTATTTCACCGCGCAGATGCTCGACACTGCGCACATGAGCGACGATGCGGGTCAACGCGAAGACGCGGAAAACCTCTTGGCGTTCCTCACGCCGATCTGCAAGGCATTCATGACCGAAACCGGTTTAGAAGTCACCAATCTTGGGATGCAGGTTTTTGGGGGGCACGGCTTTATCCGCGAGTGGGGTATGGAGCAACTGGTTCGTGACTGCCGTATCGCCCCTATTTATGAGGGTACCAATGGTATCCAGGCACTGGATTTACTCGGCCGTAAAGTATTAGGCAGCCAAGGAAAGTTACTGCGTGGTTTTACCGAAATTGTGCATAAGTTTTGTGAAACTAATGCCGAACACCCGCAGCTCAAGGGCTTCGTCAGTCAGCTCAATGCCTTGAATAAGCAGTGGGGCGAACTGACTACAAAAGTCGGTATAGCTGCGATGAAAAACCCTGATGAAGTGGGCGCGGCGGCCCTTGATTATCTGATGTACAGCGGTTACATCATTCTCGGGTACCTATGGTTACGCATGGCATTGGTCGCCCAAACCCAACTGGATGAAGGCAGCGGCGATTCTGCCTATTGCCAAGGCAAGTTGGCGACCTGCGAGTTTTATTTCAAGCGGCTTCTACCACGCACCTCCGCGCATCAAGCGGCAATTGAAGCGGGCAGTGACTGTCTGATGCAACTACCAGCGGAGATGTTCGCGCTGTAATGAGTGGGATGTAAGTGTGACTGTATGTGGCTATACGGTCACACACTGACCCTATGTGTCGCAAATGGTGTTCGGGTACACTCGGAGCCTTCATGTTAACGGCTCAATTCCGGGAGGTTTGCCATGGCTGACTATAAAGCGCCCCTGCGCGATATGCGTTTCGTCCTCAATGAGGTTTTCGAGGTTGCCAAGCTCTGGGCTCAACTCCCGGCACTGGCCGAAACAGTCGATGCCGAGACGGTAGAAGCAATCCTTGAAGAAGCAGGCAAAGTCACCAGTAAAAGCATCGCTCCGCTCAGCAGAAGCGCCGATGAAGAAGGCTGCCATTGGAACGATGGCGTAGTCACTACCCCGGCAGGTTTCCCCCAGGCTTATCAAACTTATGCCGACGGCGGTTGGGTTGGCGTAGGCGGCGATCCGGAATTTGGCGGGATGGGCATGCCCAAAGCAGTTTCGGCGCAAGTCGAAGAAATGATCAATTCCTCCAGTTTGGCTTTTGGCTTGTACCCCATGCTCACCTCCGGGGCCTGCGTGTCCATCAGCACACATGCCAGTGAAGATCTGAAAGCAACTTACCTGCCCAACATGTACTCCGGGCTTTGGGCTGGCTCCATGTGTTTGACCGAATCCCATGCCGGTACTGATCTTGGGATTATTCGCACCAAGGCCGAGCCGCAATCCGATGGATCTTATAAAGTCAGCGGCACCAAGATTTTCATCACAGGTGGCGAGCACGACCTGACCGAAAATATCATTCACCTTGTGCTGGCTAAGCTGCCGGATGCGCCTGCTGGACCGAAAGGTATTTCGCTGTTTCTGGTGCCCAAGTTTATGGTCAACACCGACGGTAGTTTGGGCGTACGTAACCCGGTCACCTGCGGGTCGATTGAGCACAAAATGGGGATTCAGGCCTCGGCAACGTGCGTGATGAATTTCGATAGTGCTGTAGGTTATCTGGTTGGCGAACCCAACCGTGGCCTGGCGGCCATGTTTACCATGATGAACTACGAGCGTTTGGGGGTAGGCATTCAAGGCTTGGCGTCTGGCGAGCGTTCGTATCAAAATGCTATCGAATATGCTCGTGATCGTCTGCAAAGTCGCTCGCCGACTGGCGTTCAAGCCAAGGACAAGGTGGCTGATCCGATCATCGTTCACCCGGACGTGCGTCGCATGCTGTTGACCATGAAAGCGTCCAATGAAGGTGGCCGGGCGTTTTCCACCTACGTGGCGATGCAATTGGACATTGCAAAATTCAGCGAAGACCCCGCCGCGCGTAAACGTGCCGACGATCTGGTCGCCCTGCTGACGCCGGTCGCCAAGGCGTTTCTCACCGATTTGGGGCTGGAAACCACGGTACATGGTCAGCAAATATTCGGCGGCCACGGCTTTATTCGGGAGTGGGGTCAGGAGCAACTGGTCCGTGACGTGCGTATCACCCAAATCTACGAGGGCACCAACGGCATTCAGGCACTGGATTTGGTTGGGCGCAAAATCGTCGGAAATGGCGGCGCTTACTATGCGTTGTTCGCTGATGAGATACGTAAATTCACCGCGCAAGCTGGTAGCGAGATGGCTGAATTCACTACACCGCTGAGCGCAGCCCTCGACAATCTCGATGAACTGACGGCGTGGGTGTTGGATAGATCCCGCACCGACGCCAATGAAATCGGCGCTGCCTCAGTCGAGTACTTGCATGCGTTCGGCTACACCGCCTATGCCTACATGTGGGCATTGATGGCCCGCGCCGCACTTGGCAAGCAATCGCAGGAAGATTTTTATGCCAGCAAGCTGGGCACCGCTCGTTTTTACTTCGCAAGGCTGCTACCGCGTATTCACTCGTTGAGTGCGTCGGTCAAAGCCGGCAGCGAGTCGTTGTATCTGCTAGACGCTTCACAGTTTTAAATGTTGTAGGGCAGATCTCTGCTGTGTAAGCATTTACTTACATGACGTACTGACCTTTGCCCCTATCGCTTAGGTGGATCCAAAGTTAATCTACTTAACAGGGACGTAGCGCAGGAAGCGCAAAAACATAACAGGGACACGTAGGGATGCCTGCCAGGATGGTGGGGCGAAAAGGATGTCAGGGAAACAGTCTGCAAAACCCCGCTTCGGCGGGGTTTTCTTTGTGCGCGATTTAACCTGCGGGCGTCAGTTGATCACGTCCAGTGGCCCCGGTACTCCTGATCTACCCGCGCCTCCATCCTCTAAAAGCGTCCGCAGCAGTTCCAACACAGGTTGATGCCGTTGCGCATCGCGATACACCAGTCCCACTTTGAGCGGTACACGGGGTTCGGTCAGCGGTTTCCACAGTAACGAACTGTCCCCCTGAACCTGTTGCACCCGGCCCGGCAGTACTGTCGCTAGGGAAGTATTGAGCAAACTGTCGAGAATGCCAGCCATGCTATTGAGTTCGGCTTGCACGTGGGGGCGGCGCCCGAGGGTAGTCAGCTGTGCCTGCCAGATCTGCCGCACCTGATATTCCTCACCCAATAACAACATCGGTAACTCTGCTGCCTGGCTGACGGACACTTTCTTAAACTCCCGCAGCGAATGATCGGCCGGGATCACCAGTTGCAACTCGTCTTCGTAGAGCACCAGGCTGTGCAGGCCCGGTTGATGGGCGGGCAAAAAACTGATGCCTATATCTAACGCACCGTTGAGCAGGCGTCGTTCTATTTCCAGACCAGACAACTCGTAAATGTGCACCACAAGATGCGGCTGCGCTTTGCGCAATTGCTCCAGAAGTTGCGGCACGAGGTAGAGCACGGTCTGCAGCACGCCAATGGCTAACGTTCGTACGGACTGCCCGCGGAAATTGCGTAGCGCCTCGCGGGCTCTTTGCATGCCGTCGAGCAGCGGCAGCGCGTGGTTGTATAGCGTATGCGCGGCCAAAGTAGGCAATAAACGTTTGCTGGTACGTTCAAACAGGCTGACATCGAGACTGTGTTCCAGCTGGCGAATCTGCTGCGAAAGCGCAGGTTGCGACAGAGAAAGCCGCTCTGCTGCGCGTCCGACATGGCCTTCTTCATACACCGCGACAAAATAACGCAGTTGCCGAAAATCCATAAGAAAATCTTATCGAAAATGTTACTAAAACGAAATGGCCTCGGGCCATGATGAGGGCTTAGTCTAGCCCTATTCCTCAAGGCTTACAGGCCCAGAAACAGCAATGAACAGCATATGTGTCGACGGTGTTTACATAGGGAGAGCAAAAAACCTCGGCCATGGATTGGTAAGTGACATCGATAAGCAACGCCTGGAACGCCGTACGTGGCTGTGGCCGCAGGGCTTAGGCACCGACGAACACGGTGACCCACGCTTTCATACTGGTCCAGAACGCGCCTTGCATCATTACCCCGCTGAACATTACGCCTATTGGCGCAAGCTTTACCCGCACGTCGATTGGAGTGCCCCTGCATTCGGCGAAAACCTTTCTACCCACGGCATCACTGAAGAGCACGCCTGTCTGGGCGATATATTTCGCTGGGGCAATGCGTTGGTACAGATAAGTCAGCCGCGATCCCCATGCTATCGCTTGACTCACCGTTGGGGCTTGGATCACATGCCGCAAGAGGCTCAGAACAGCGGCCGTTGCGGCTGGTTCTACCGTGTGCTTAAGCCGGGATTTATCAGCGACACTGATCCGTTTGAATTGATGCAACGCAGCTACCCCGGCTTGACCGTGGCATGGGCGTTACGCAGCTTTTATATCGAGCCGCTGGAACATGCCGGCCTGAAGAAACTGGTGGATTGCCCGGCGCTGTCGTCTCGCTGGCGTGACATTGCGCTCAAGCGTCTGCGCACTGGTAGCGTTGAGGACTGGTCCGAGCGCCTACTCGGACTGCCGTTGGAAGGGCTGCGCGCATGAGTCTGTTCAAGTTGCTGTTCAATCGTCGAGAGCTGGACACTTCGTCCCCTTCTGCCAGGTTGGAACGGGACAGTAGCGATGATGACGCTGGCCCCAGTCTTGCGGAGCTGTTACGCCGCAGCACTAGCAACGATCACGTACACCTTGTCGACACCGGGGCCGAGGCTAGAGAAGTGGCCGTTGGTTTGACCCGAAAATGGGGTCAGCTGCATCGCAGAGGCGCGATTGGTATTGTCTCGACCTGTAACAGTAGCCCACATTCAATGGGCGCAGCGCTCAACGATCTGGCAGCGCTGCATGCTGCGGTAGATTCGCGGACCGTCGCCGTCGTCCTTGAGCCCCGCCTTAATAGCGATGTTGATATGGCGGCGACCTTCACGTATTTCCAAGGTGCCGCGCAGCTGTGCCGGGAATTGAAAATCCTGTTGATCCTCGACGAAACCCGTACCGGCCTGGGCCGTCATGAGACCTTGCTGTGCGAGGACCGCTACGCTATTCGCGCCGATATTGTAGTGCTGAGCAGTGTCACAGAAGGCGGCAGGTTAGGAGCGGCGGTTCTGGCGCGAGGCACTCCTGTTGCAGAAAAGCGCTCCCTGGGATCGGTACCCGGAAATTGGGGTACTGTTGCGGCTTAAGGGTTAAGGCGGTGTTGAACCCTGTCCTTGGCAGCGGGTCGATTAGCTGTACGGTTGTGAAAGCCGTCTTAACCTGGAGCCCTACCTTATGGATATCGTCCGCATCATCATCGCCATCTTGCTGCCACCGCTGGGTGTATTCCTACAGGTCGGTTTCGCCGGTGCTTTTTGGTTAAATATTTTGCTCACATTGCTGGGCTACTTCCCCGGTGTCATCCATGCGGTGTACATCATCGCCAAACGCGATTAACCGTTTAGCAAACACGGCCGTTATAGGCGCGCGTTTGCCCATGATCGGCTGCACGCACTCGTAAATCTGGCAGCCCAGATCTTCCCGTGGAACGGGATAGTTGGGATCGCTTTGCGCGCCATCCGGGGACAGCGCTCTTACGGTAGTTTTTGGTATCGGGCCAACGCCATCAGTTGTCCATTATCCGCTGATAGAAATTGCACTCTTGCTCAAGCGCGTGGGCCTGATTGCTGGCCTTGCGAAAACCATGGCGCTCATCAGGGTAGAAGTGGCCTTCGGCTGCAATGCCGTTGTCGAGGAGCGCCTTGAGCATGTCACGGGTCTGTTTCGGCACAACCACTGCGTCCAGTTCGCCTTGGAAGAAGATAACCGGCACTGTGATGTGGTCAGCATGCAGTAATGGTGTGCGGGCTTTGTAACGCTCGGCATCTTTATCGGGATCACCGATCAGCCAGTCCAGGTAATCGCCTTCGAATTTATGCGTGGCCCGGGCCAACGCGATAGGATCGCTAACGCCATACAAACTGGCCCCTGCACGAAATACCTGATGGTAGGCCAGTGCGCATAAGGTGGTGTACCCGCCCGCGCTGCCGCCGCGGATGAAGGCTTGGTCGGGATTGATCATCTGACGCTCGGCCAAGTAAGCCACCACCGCGCAGGCATCCTCTACGTCGACATCGCCCCAGTTCAGATGCAAGGCCTGCCGATAGGCGCGTCCATAACCGGTGCTGCCTCGGTAGTTGAGGTCGGCAACAGCGAATCCACGCTGGCTCCAATACTGAATGCGTGGGTCCAGTACCGGATAACACGCCGAGGTCGGGCCGCCGTGGATAAATACCACCAGCGGCGGCATCTCCAGCCCATTAATGGCAGGATAAAAAAAGCCGTGCGCCTCGCCAGTGCCACTGGGATAACGCAGGGCTTGTGGGCGCGTGATACGTTCAGCCGGGAGCGGTGCTACGCCTCCGGCCAATACTTGAACCTGATGATTCTGGCGATCAATGACGATAACCGCCGACGGACTGATCGCCGAAGCAGCGATGCAATAAATAAACTGCTCGTCCACCGCTAGACTGCGAAAGCGGCTGTATTCTCCGGTGAAGTCGTCTGTCAAACCGTCAGCAGAACGAATAGCGAGTTGCCCAAAACCTTCCTCGGACCACGTCGCCACGTAGCTGTGCCCGGCAAGTGGTAACCAAGTGCAGCCGCCCAATTGCCACGGCGCAGGTGAGTGATCCGCCGTAGCAGCGGGTAATGCAGCCAAGCCGTTGGAAGACTCGACCCAAGGCTGCCAAAACCCCCCGCGATCAGTCAGGCAAAACAATTGGCCTTGAGCATCAAAGCACGGTTGTTGTATCGACTCTTCGTCGTCTAGCCCGGCGACACAGCGCGCTGTCGCCCATTGGCCATCGCCTTGACGTTCAGCACACATTAATTGAGTTGAGGTCCACGGCTGATGCGGACGCTGCCACTCGATCCAGGCTAAGCGCTGGCCGTCTGGGCTGAGCGTGGGTGCGGCATAAAAATCAGCGCCTTCAACCAATAACTGGCGTTGACCGGTCACTGCGTCGAACGCCACCAAGCGGTGAACGTCGCCCTCTTCTTCGACGGCAAACACCCAACCTTGGCCGAACCGTAGATCACCGTAGTGTCGGCTGCCGTGGCTGAGCCTTTCGGGTTCCGAGGCATCAAATAGTTGTCGATACAGCTGTTGATCGGCCTCGTTGACGAACATCACGGCATCGTCGCTCAAACAAAACGATCCCCCGCCGTATTCATAAACCCGACTGCGCACGCTGAAGCCTTCAGGCGTCAAGCACTGTGCCCGGCCTTCGTGCCAGCGCCAAATCCGCGAAGCCGCGTCTTCGGGACGGTATTCGTTCCAGAACACGCCCGCCGCGTTGACGGCCAGTTCTGCAAAGTCGACGCCCGCAGCGACCGCCTGCGCGGCGCTGAAGGGTTCAGGATTTGATGATAAGCCGGGAATTGCGTTCATTACGGAAGGCCAACTGTTCAATGGTTTGAGTAGCATACTCGGCTTCTTCGCGGGCCTGAGTAATGATCCCGTGATGGGGGGATTTTCCACAAACCGGATCGGCATTGCTCGCATCGCCGGTCAACATAAACGCCTGACAGCGGCAGCCACCGAAGTCTTTCTCCTTTTCGTCGCACGAACGACACGGTTCGGGCATCCAGGCATATCCGCGAAAGCGATTGAAGCCAAACGAGTCGTACCAGATGTGCTGCATGCTGTGCTCGCGCACATTGGGAAACTGGATCGGTAACTGGCGCGCGCCATGGCAAGGCAGGGCAGTGCCGTCTGGGGTTACGGTCAAAAACACGCTGCCCCAACCGTTCATGCAGCCTTTTGGGCGTTCTTCGTAATAATCCGGCGTGACAAAAATCAGTTTGCACGGATGGTCTTCGGCGGCGAGCTTCGCCCGGTATTCATTGGTGATGCGTTCGGCGCGTACGAGTTGATCGCGGGTCGGCAACAGGCCCTCGCGATTGAGTTTCGCCCAGCCATAGAACTGACAGGTGGCCAGCTCAACGAAGTCCGCTTCCAGCGCAATGCACAGCTCAATGATACGGTCGATTTTGTCGATGTTATGCCGGTGGGTAACGAAGTTCAGCACCATGGGGTAACCATGGGCTTTCACTGCCCGGGCCATTTCCAACTTTTGCGCGAAAGCCTTTTTCGACCCCGCCAGCATGTTGTTCACTTGCTCGTCACTGGCTTGGAAACTGATCTGGATATGGTCCAGCCCGGCTTTTTTGAAATCGATGATTTTCTGTTCGGTAAGGCCGATACCCGAGGTGATCAGGTTGGTGTAAAAGCCGAGTCGCCGTGCTTCGGCAATCAGCTGGGCCAAGTCTTGGCGCACCAGGGGTTCGCCGCCGGAAAAACCGATTTGCGCCGCGCCCATTTCCCGGGCTTCACGCATCACCTTGAACCATTCTGCGGTGGTCAGTTCCTGACCTTGCGCGGCGAAATCCAGCGGGTTAGAGCAGTACGGGCATTGCAGCGGGCAGCGATAGGTCAGCTCGGCCAGCAGCCATAACGGCAAACCGGTTTCGGGCGTCGGCGGAATCCGCACGGTGGTGTCAGGCAAGTTCGATCCAGCGTTCAGCACGGGCGACCTCCATAAACTGCTCGACGTCGGCGCCGAGCTCTGGGAAGCCTGGAAACAGTTGGTCTAGCGCATCGATAATCGCGTCTACCGTGCGCTCGCCATCTATCAGGCCACCAATGGCGCTGGCACTCTCGTTGAGCTTGATCATGCCTTCCGGGTACAGCAACACATGGCTGTTTTGCGCTGGTTCAAACTGATAGCGATAACCCTGGCGCCAGCGTGGAATCAACTGTCGATTGAAGCTCACAATGCGATCCCCTTATGCCAGACGCGTTGGTCGGTAACGCTGTGATACGGCGGACGATTCAGTTCATAGGCCATGCTCATGGCATCAAGCATGCTCCACAGAATGTCCAGTTTGAACTGAAGAATTTCCAGCATTCGCTGCTGGCCTTCGTAGGTGGTGTAGTGCTGCAAGGTGATGGTCAGACCATGCTCGACATCGCGTCGCGCCTGACCAAGACGAGTACGGAAGTATTCGTAGCCGGCGGGGTCGATCCACGGATAGTGCTGCGGCCAACTGTCCAGTCGCGATTGGTGAATCTGCGGCGCGAACAATTCGGTCAATGAGCTGCTGGCGGCTTCCTGCCAATTGGCGCGGCGGGCGAAGTTGACGTAAGCATCGACGGCAAATCGTACACCGGGCAGCACTAATTCCTGCGAGCGCAATTGGTCCGGGTCGAGGCCCACAGCTTGGCCCAGACGCAGCCACGCTTCGATGCCGCCGTCTTCTCCGGGGGCGCCATCGTGATCAAGCAGGCGTTGAATCCACTCCCGGCGAATTTCACGGTCCGGGCAGTTGGCCAGAATCGCAGCGTCTTTCAACGGGATATTGACCTGATAATAAAAGCGGTTGGCGACCCAGCCCTGAACCTGTTCACGGGTTGCGCGGCCTTCGTACATCGCCACATGAAACGGGTGATGGATATGGTAATAGGCACCCTTGGCGCGCAGGGCTGCCTCGAATTCAGCGGGTAGCAATGCAGTGGCGTCGCTCATAAGGGCTCCTAAAGCTCGATACTCATGCCGTCGTAGGCAACTTCAACGTTACGGCGGACCAACTCAGCGCGCTCCGGGGAGTCTTCATCGAGGATCGGGTTGGTGTTGTTGATGTGAATAAGCACTTTGCGTGGGTCGGGTAACTGCTCCAACACTTCAAGCATGCCGCCGGGACCGCTTTGCGCCAAGTGGCCCATCTCACGCCCGGTGCGGGTGCCGACGCCGCGACGCTGCATTTCATCGTCGCTCCACATCGTGCCGTCCACCAACAGACAGTCAGCAGCGGCCATTTGCTGCATCAGCGCTTCATCGATTTTGCCCAGCCCCGGCGCGTAGAACAACTTACCACCGGTTTTCAGGTCTTCGACGATCAAGCCAATGTTGTCGCCGGGGTGCGGATCAAAACGATGCGGTGAATACGGCGGCGCGGCGCTGCGTAAGGGGAACGGCGTAAAGCGTAGCTTTGGGCAGGCAGGGATGACAAAGCTGCCTTCCAGTGCGATGCGGTTCCAACGTAAGCCGCCGTTCCAGTGGGTCAGCATCGGGAATAACGGAAAACCGGTGCTCAGATCTTCGTGAACCATGTCGGTACACCACACTTGATGCGGGCAGCCTTCGCGCAAGCTGAGCAGCCCAGTCGTGTGGTCAATCTGGCTGTCCATCAAAATGATCGCGCTGATGCCGGTGTCACGCAGGGTCCGGGCCGGTTGCATGGGCTTAAAGTCCTGCAATTGCGCGCGGATGTCGGGGGAGGCGTTGCATAACACCCAATGTACGCCGTCGTCGGACAGGGCAATGGACGATTGAGTGCGCGCTTGAGCCCGCAGGCTACCGTCGCGAAAGCCTGCGCAGTTGGCACAGTTGCAGTTCCACTGAGGGAAGCCGCCGCCAGCAGCAGAACCTAGTATCTGAATGAACATTTACGCTCCATGAATAAAAACGCCCCGGCGAACCGAGGCGTTGCACCACGTCAGAATCAACGGCTTGCGAAGTACATGGTGACTTCAAAGCCGATACGCAGATCAGTGTAAGCAGGTTTAGTCCACGACATAGGAGACTCCTTCCAGGTAGATACAGCGGTTGATGACCTTCGTTAGTCACTTACCAAGCGAAGACGTTCAGATGGTTAGGCAGCTATCTTACTAGAGGTTTTTTTATCTACGCCATCGTCCTCAAGAAACGCCCCTGTTGCTTAGGATTAGCCAACCGCCGGCGGCGCTTACTAATCGACAAACAGCAGTAAGCAATTCGCATTTTTCAGTACGCAGAAGCGCGGCTTGCAACCGCTGGGCGTAACGTGCGCCATGCCCAGCGAGATGCGCCTGCCAGAGCCATTCACTGGTTTGCAGCGGGTCCATCGTGGCAATGTCGAATTGTGCGGCCAACACTTGGCGCCGCTGTGCTAAATCGACAGTCTCGATTAGCGCAGGTAGGTGCTTTATAAACGCCTCCAGATGTCCGACGATTTCTTCTGTAGACGCACTGGGTGATTGCACCCCAAACAACCAGCCCCCTTGCCCGGCTATTTGTCGGAAACCGCTGAATACCGCGTAGCCCAACTGCAATTCCACCCGCAGCCGCTGATAGAAAGGCGCTTGACCAAGGTGCGCTAACAGCCGCCACGCTGCTTCGTCTTCCACGCATCGGCTTGGCGCGGGGCAGAATAAAAGCACAGCATTTTCGCAAGCATCAGACGTGTCGATTACCCGCTGTTTACCCGGCTTAACGTCAATGGCCCTTAGCGGTCGATCATCGACGGTGCCGGGCATCTCGCCAAGTTCTGCGGTCAGCGCTAAATCGGTTTCTTTGGATAAACCGACTGAAAACGTAGTCCACCGCGCATCTGCCCACACAGATGACAGCTCGTGGTTGTTGCCCTCGATCTGGCCCACTGTGCTCAGACAAGCATCCGGCAGTTGCTTGAGCAAGTGGCGAATCGGAATCAATGCGGATTCTCGACGAGGCTGTCCGTAGCGCCCCAAGGTTTCAGGCTTGGGCATAGTCAGTACATGCAGCGTGTGTTTGATCACAGCGGGCATAGGTGCCGAAATGCCACTGAGCTTAAGCTGCCAAAAATGGCCGTACCGGCTGAAAGCGAGATCGACGCCCGCCTGTCGTGCCGCGATGACGACCGAGCCCAGGCTGTTGTCTAGCATCTGCCATAAGCCGGAATGCGCCGAGCTCAAACGCCAGCGCAGGAAAATCGACCCCTCGGTGCCATCATCGATGTTGGCGCTTAGAAAAGGATTAGGCGCGGGCAGGCGCCAAGAAGTGGGTTGAATGGCTAAGTTATCCACAGCCTGCGGATCAAGCAGCTGCGAGGGGCGTATCTGGTCCAGCAGTGCTTTTAGCGTGGATGCGGAGGGATTTGACGGGTTCCCGAAACACCGCGCAATCGCCAGTGCCCCCTTGATCGCTCGTCTTCGGTCTTGAATCAGCGCGTATTCCTTTTGCAGTTTCGGATGGCTGCTATTTGTCTTGAAAAACGACAACCAGTCAAAAAATAATCCGGCGACAACACTGCGTTGAGCAGCACCGACTTCGGTGAGCGCGAATTCAATATTCAGCAGCAATTGAACTTCAAAAAGGTACAGCGGCTCGATCTTGAGCGAGTCGATCAAGTCGCGTTTAAGCAGCTCGAATAGTAAGCCGCCGGGTTGTGAGTCCGTCAGCCATGTCTGGAAAACTTCCAATGCTTCGAGACCCTGCTCAGGAAAGCCTTCGCACGCAAAAATCAGATGCAGCCGACGCGGGTCGGTAATGGGCTGAGGGTCAGACGATGTTCCCAAAAGAGGTGGCGCTGGAGTTTGCGTGGACTTTTTTCCGCTGACAAAAACATTGCCGTAGCGTGTTGCCAGCGCCCTCAAATCGTCCAATGATTGCGGACCGACAAGGCTCAATTCCATCTGCCCCGCATGATAGAAGCGTCGATAAAAGTCCTGCAACGCCTGCTGGAAAGCCTGACGCGGAACAGGAAGGCTGTAGCGATTGCCCGCATGAAACCTACGCAATGGGTGGTGAGCTGAAAGCGGTTGCAGCAACATCGTTTGATACCGGGATTCGGCGTCCTGCGACCAAGCGATAAATTCCGCGTGCAGCACTTCGCGCTCTCGTCGTTGATCGGCCAGCGCAAGGCGCGGATGGCTGAGCATCTCGCACAAACGCTCCAACCCTTGGTCAAACACCGGCTGGGGGAGCTCGAAAAAAAACTCTGTGGTGCGTTCGCGAGTGCTGGCGTTGACCTGTCCGCCATGACGTTGAACAAAGGCCATCAAATTATCGGCCGCCGGAAAGCGCTCGGTGCCCAGAAAAAACAAATGTTCGAGAAAATGTGCCAAACCAGGCCATTGTGCCGGTACATCATGACTGCCAGCTGCTACTCGCAACGCCGCCGCACATCGCTTCAATCCAGGCACATGGCTAAGCACCACGTGCAACCCGTTGGGCAACGTGAGGTGTTCGACGGCGGGGGTGTTTAGCGCAGGCATTCAGGCTTCCGGCGTTTGAGCGAGGGAAGCCAACATGCTAGCGGAAATGTTTCGGTTTAGGACAATCAGCCGCGACTCAACCCGATATACAAGTCCGGACGTCGATCGTTGAAGTAGGTGTTGATGGCCCGAGAGCCGTTCATCAGCTGTCGGTCCAGCGTACCTATGATCAATGTTTCATCTTCGGCAGCCTGAGCAATTCGACTGCCGTCCGGCGCGGCAATACTGCTTAACCCGCAATAATGAATGTCGCCCTCGCTGCCGCAATAGTTGGCATACGCCACGTAGCATTGGTTTTCAAACGCCCGGGCACGCACCGTGACTTCAGCGACGAAGTCATACGGTTTCATATTGGCGGTCGGCACGACGATCAACTCAGCACCGGCCAAGGCCAGCCTGCGAGTGTTTTCTGGAAACTCCAGGTCGTAACAAATCAGCAAGCCCAGACGCCAGCCGTTCAGTTCGATAACCGGAAAGTCATCGCCGCCCGCCGTAAACATCGACTGGTCCAAGTCACCGTATAGATGGGTTTTACGGTAATGAGCGAGACTTTTTCCCTGCGCGTCAATCAACTGCACCGAGTTGTAAATCTGCCCTTCGCTGGACCGTTCGGGATAGCCGTACAGAATGGCAATGCCTGCGGCCTGAGCAATCGCCATGACCCGTTGCGCCGATTCACCGTCACGGGCTTCGGCCAAGTAAAATGCCGCTTTTGCGCCAATGTTGTATCCGGTCAAAAACATTTCGGGGAACACCAACAGGTCCGCGCCCTGGGTCGCTGCTTGCGACGCTTTCAGTGCCAGGCGTTCAAGGTTGCCGCTGACGTCCAGCGGCAGCGGCGGGCATTGGTACAGGGCGATGCGCATGACGATGTTCCTCAGTCTGCCAAGGCGATGGGGCCGATTTCATGGAACACATCGCCGGGGCCTGGATTTTCTGGATGAGTGCTGCCGCCGAAGTGCTTCATGATGCCCCACACTGCATTCAGCGAGGTCTGTACTGCGCCTTCGACCCATGCGGGGGTCCATGAAACATCATCGCCGGCAATGAAAATTCCCCGCTGCTCGTCAGGCATGTCCTGCTGCATAAAGTGCGCGAACATTCGCTGGTTATAACGGTAGTGGCCGGGCAAGGCACCTTTGAACGCACCGAGGAAATGCGGATCGGCTTCCCACGAGACGGTGATGGGTTCGCCAATGATGTGCGCTGCAATGTCGACTTTCGGGTAGATCTTTTTCAGGGCGTCGAGGGCCAGTTTCACGCGCTTTTCCACCGGATGCGGGAGCATCTTCAGCGCGTCGCTCATCCAGGAGTAGGACAAGCAAATAACGCCCGGCTTGTTGTCGCCGTTATCGAACAGGTAGGTGCCACGGGTCAAGCGGTCGGTGAGGGTCATGCTCATCAAATCGCGGCCGGTTTCTGGGTCTTTGTCTTTCCAGAACGGGCGGTCGACCATGACGAAGGTCTTCGACGATTGCATATAGCGCGTGCGGTCCAACGCCATCCACATTTTCTGCGAAAACAATGACTCGTCACAGTCGATTTGAGTGGTCAGCAGCCAGCTTTGACAGGTGGTCAACACGGCAGCGTAGTGGAGCGTGTGGCCCCACGTGTCGGTGACTTCGAAACGGCCATCGTCAGCACGCGCGATGCGTTTCACCCCGGAACGCGGTGCGCCACGGTGCAGCGAAGCCAGGCTGGTGCCTTCCGGCCAATGCACACAACGCTCGGGCACATGGCGCCAGATGCCCAGTGGCACTTGTTCCACGCCGCCGACAATCAGGTGCTGGTGATCGTCGCAGTTGGTCATGACCACTCGGAAGATTTCCAGCATCGAGTTAGGGAAGTCCGAGTCCCAGCCACCGGTGCCGAATCCTACTTGGCCGAACACTTCACGGTGGGTGAAGGACAATTTGGCAAAAGCTTTGGAGGTGGCGACGAAATCGTAAAACGTCCGGTCATCCCATAACGGAACCAGTGTGTTCCATAGGCTTTTAAGGCGGGGGACGTCACGGTCGCGGATGGCTTGCTGGATCTCGGCGAATTGCGAACCGGCTTCCAACGCGTCAGCCCATGCATCCGCGACTTCTTGGAAGAGTGCAGGAAGATCCGACAGTTTTTGTGCGTAATACGTGCTGCCTTCCAGATCGATTACGGTGCTACCGGACGCGGCAGTCAGCGGATTCGGAAAGGGTTTTGACTCCAGGCCAAGTTTGTCAACGTAGTGATAGAACGCTGTAGAGGAGACCGGGAAACGCATGCCGCCCAGTTCGGCAACAATGCCGTCAGTGCCAGCAAAGGCCTGTGAGCGCAGACGTCCGCCCATTTTTGAGGCTTCGTAAATAACCGGTTTAAAGCCCAACTTCATCAGCTCATAGGCTGCTACCAAACCCGCAATTCCCGCGCCAACCACAGCGACTTCCGCACCATGATTTTCTGCCGGAATACTGCCTAAACCAGCCGGGTGTTCAATCCAGTCGTCAAAAGCGAAAGGGAAGTCCGGGCCGAACATGGTGATCGGTTTTTTACCGTCTGCAGGATGGCGATTGTTGTTCATGACTGACCTTGCTCGGCTGGAACCAAAAGAGGACAGTCTAGATAAGAGCGGATACGTTAATAAGACGCAAAATGGTGTCGTTATTAATGCTGGCGCTGCGTTATGACGAGCTTGGTGGTCATATTGATTGTTTAGCCGTTGGTGGAAAACGTGGTGGCGAGCCCTGGGTTTTGCACACCGCAGTGAATTATTCACCCACAAATTGGCTCCAGGTCGGCTTAAACTGGCTGCCCTCGATCAATTTTGCTGCTAAGGATGATAGAGGTGGTGGTTTTTTCTACCCCATCTACACTACCAATCAGATCCAGCAATTGGTCCAGTTGTTCGGGTGAGTCGGTGCGCAGCCACGCCACGTAATCGAATTCGCCGCTCACCGCACACAGCTGCTGAACTTGAGCGATGGCGCTCAACCGGCGCAGCACCTCTTTGCCTGAGCGCGGTTGTACGGTGATGCCCACGTAGGCCTGCAACCCGCCATCAACTACGCGCTGACTCAAACGCACCCCATAACCGGTGATGACCTTGGCCTTTTCCAGTCGGGCCAAGCGTGAAGTCACCGTGGTTCGGGCTATCCCCAGTCGGCGGGCAAGCATCGCGACGCTTTCGCGGGCATTGATCTGCAACGCGGCAATCAACTGGCGGTCAATTTCGTCGAGAGCGAGTGGGCGGCTATCGGGCAAGGTCATCTCCATTGGTACAGCGGAGCGAGCATGTTACCTGTAACGGTCAATTCTTATCATCAGCGCCATGCCGGCGTTTTCGTTTCGCCTCTGCGCAGATTTGGATGCTAGATGAGGTGCATGGGTACCGACACCAGGCACCGGTTTTTAGCCGTGCCTGGTCTAGAGGTCATTCAGGTCCAGAGTCCTGATGCAGGCGGGTGGTAGACCTCAGAAATACACCAGTGCTTCTACTGTTCCGGTCAGTTGGTTGCGCGCATCACGTTGCCCAAATGGGCGCCCCCCGTCGCGGCCGTCAAACCAGTCGTAGCGCAGTTCCGGACGAAGTGACAGGTACTTGCTGAAATCGTACCGCAGCCCAGTTGTCAGCGCATTGAACGCGCCCCTAGAGGTAGAAGAGGGGAACAAAATGTAGCCTTCTGGGTCGTTGAAATGCTCGGCTCGTGCTGAGAAAGACAAGTCTTTGCGTTGCTGGTAGGTCAATACCAGGTTGGCTCCCCACCAGTGCGCTCCATTAAAACCGGGGCCGGTGACGATGTCGACGGTCGAGGCTTGGCCGTCACCCGCTTGACGGCCATAAACCATTTCACCGCCCATGGACCATTTTTCATCGAACCGATGCCAGCCATTGAGCGAATGCTGTTGCTTGAACTGGCCCGCGCTAGAAATCACTCGGCCGCGAGGTGTTTGAATATCACTGCGACTTTCGTTCTCTGAATCACCGACGAGGAACTCGTAGTCGATCCAGGTATTCATGTCTGGCGTGCGCCAGCGCAGTGCGCCCAGTAGAGATTTTCCGTCGTTGTTGTCGCGCAGATTACCCTGGCCCTGAACCACACCGAATTCAGCACCCAACAGTATGCTCTGGTTGTTAATCAGGCGTTTGCCCAACAAAAAGCCGGACACTGTACCTGATTCAGTCATGAACGCGTAACTGCGGCTGGCGAACGGGTTGCGTGCGGCACGGATGTTCGGGGGAATCTCATAGCCCAGCCCTGAGCCAAAGATGCCAGCGATTGCGGTGAAACCGCCCGCGTAAGGCAAGTAGGCCGTGGCGGCGATGTTGGGCACGGCGAGAAAATTTTGTTTATCGCGTCGGGCCTTATCTGGATCATTGTCGCCCGGCGAGTTTATTCCCCAGTGCATGTCCCAACCATAAGTGCGGGCCTGTTGCGCATTGCGGCCGTAGGCAGCCTCAAACGTGAAGCCCCAAGAAGCTTCAGTGGGTGACGGTCCAGGCAGAGGGGTGACACGCGGGATAAAATTGGTCTTTAGCGCTTTGTCGGCGAACAGGTGAAGATTGCCCAGTTCAAACCCTTCGTCGCCGAACCCGGCGACCGGGGTGTTGGTCAGCCCTGACTCGCGGTCTTTATGAGATGAGTTGTTGTTGCGTGAATAACCAGCATCCAGCAGGCCGGATATCTTGATGCCATAGTCGCGCTCCAATGAGTCGCCGAACAGGCTGCGAAACAATGTACCTTCTCCGAGCTCTACGGGCTCGCTCGCCAGGCAATGACTCGTTGCAAAGACGAACAGAACCGCGCCAAACGATTTGACCATGATGTTCTTCATGCGTTTTTCTCTTGTTTTTATTTGGGGGCCATCCGCTGGCCACTGCTTGGAGCTTTAGTTGGGCATGGGTACAGCCGTTGTTCGATTCAGGCGCCAGAAGCCGATAATGCCGATGGCTGCGATGCTGGCGGGAATGGCTGCAGCCACCAACAGTTCACTCGTCGACCATTGCAGATGCAGCAGCGTGGCACCTACGAAAGGACCGCAAATGCCCCCTAGACGACCGAGTCCCAGCGTCCAACCCGTGCCGGTTGCGCGCAGTGCAGTCGGATAAAAGGTGGAAGTCATGGCGTTCAGTGCCGCTTGGCCGCCGAGGATGCCGAAGCCGGCAACGGCTATGGTCAGGTAAGCGAGGTTGATTGAGTTGTAGTAGTGGCTGAACAGCACAATGGCCACGGCAGAGACAATAAAGGTCGGAACCAGTACGGCGCCGAAACCGTGTCGGTCGACAAACCAACCCAGTAGCCAACCGCCTGCCAAGCCACCCAGCCACATGGAGGTTCCCGCCAACACAGCTTGCGAGGGTGTATGGCCTGCGCCGCTCATCAGCACGGGTGTCCATGAGGCGAGAAAGTAAATGCAAAGCATGTTCATGAAGTTGATCAGCCACAGCAACAGCGTGCCCGGCAGCCTGCCATCCGCAAACAAGTGAGCAAGCGACAGGCCTTTTCTGCGCGGTTCGGCGATGAGTAATGTCGTGTGCTCATTGATTCGCAGGCCGGGCTCGATCCGTGTGAGGATTGCCCTGACACGGTCAAGCTGGCGTTCGCGCAACACGCACCACTGCAACGATTCTGGAAGTGCGAAGAGCATTATTACGCCCACACACAAAGGCGCAAAGGCGCCCAAATAGAACACCACTTGCCAGCCATATTGCGGAATCAGTGCAGCAGCGAGCGCGCCACCGACGAGACCACCCACGACCAGTCCAGAGGACACCAGCGTCAACAACATCACGCGGTTGTGCCCAGGGGCATACTCCGTCACCAGAGTGGCGGCGTTAGGCACGATTGCCCCCATGGCGATACCGGTAAAAAAGCGCAGTGCAAGGAGTCCGTCCACCGTCGTGGTTTGAGCGGTCAAGTACATCAGAACCGCCATCGTCAGCGAGGCGCTAACCAGTACTGGCCGTCGACCGACGCGATCGGCGATTGCACCCAGAGCAAGTGAGCCGATCAACATGCCTAACATGCTAATGCTGAACACCGGTCCCAAGTTGGCTTTAGGGATACCCCATTGAGCGATGAGGCTTGGTGCCGCGTAGGCCATGGCTTGAATGTCGAACCCATCAACGACCATGCACAGAAAGCATTGACCAAGCACAAGCATCTGAAAGGCGCTCAGGCGGCTCCTTTCGACGATCGCGCAGATGTCGAGTTGATTGTTCACGAGCGAATACCTCTGTTGTAATTATTTTCGGTAGTGGAGCTGTTCGGGACGCAAGATCGATGTGGCGGTCGGTGCAGAAAAATCTCAGTTGTGAATGTCGGTGACAGTGGCTTATCAGTCAGCGAGCCACGCGCTGGCCTCGGCTCGCATGGTCAGTTCCAGGTCGCTGCCGCGCGTGGCGAATACCCGATTGGGCGCAAAGCCGCTTTTTTCCAGAAGGTAGGCAAGCGGCGCATATTCACGCGGGTAGCGCGCCACGGTTTCATGGTCAATCTCGACTAAGCCTTGAGGGAAGGTGAAGCCCGCCATGTCATAGATGCTTTGACGCTTGACCAGCTTCCACAGGCCTTGGCGTTTCTCGACCAGGTCATAAAAACGGTTGTGTCCATTGCAACCCAGGTTCAGCCGGGTGTTATCGGCAACGATCACCGCGTTGGTTTCGACAATGGCCTTGTTGCCATTGAGGCTCACTACCGGCGTGCCAATCAAATGCTTGGTGCGCAAGTCTGACTTGCCCATGCGCTTTGACCCTTCGACGAACTCGGCAAACGGGCCTTCAAACCAAGTGACTTCGATGGTTCCGTCAGGATGGGCCAAGTTCGCCAGTTGGTCCCATTGGCCTAAGTCGCGATGTATCCAGCCGGTAATCAGGTCGGTAATTTGAAGGCGGTCTTCTAGGTAAGTCTGCATGCGGTGACCTTGGCAGGTGGTGGATGTGAGCTTCAGCTTCTTCTTCTGGACAGATAACTTCAAATAGATTGATATGAACGATTGATCACTATTTGTGATGGATAAGGAGACCTATGGACTTGCGTCATTTGCGTTATTTTCTCGCAGTCGCCGAGGAGGGGCATTTCGGCCGGGCCGCTCAGCGTCTACATATTGTTCAGTCAGCCCTGAGCATGCAGATACGTGGCCTGGAAGAGGAACTTGGGGGGGCTTTATTCTTGCGCACGAGCCGTCGTGTGGAGCTCACAGAAGCCGGAGTACTGCTGCGTGCCGAAGCACAGCGCACCCTTGATCAGGCAGCGCATGCGCAACGCGTGGTGCAGCGCTCGCTACGTGGAGAGATGGGTAGTGTGCGAATCGGTTTTGCCGGCAACGCCGTGTTCAGCGGTCGGTTGATGGCCGACGTTCGCGCCTTTCGTAAAGCTTATCCGGATGCTGAGATTATCTTGCGCGAGCTGGCGCCTCAGCAGCAGGTCGAGGCGATACAAAACGGGCAACTGGATCTGGGATATGCGCCAAGTCATGGCGGTCAGGCCCTAGACAACGCTTTGTTGTTTGAGCGCATTGGGACTTGGCCGCTGGTGGTTGCATTGCCTGAAGACCATCCGTTGGCGAACCAGCCAACATTGCGCGTGCCGATGTTGAGGGCGGAGTCGTTGATCATCTATGCCGCTCACGGAGCAGATGAATACATGCTGGCCGGTCTGCGTAAAGCATTGGGGCGGGAGCCGAAGGTTCAGCGCACTACCAGCACCTTGAGCGTGCTCGCGTTAGTCGCCGCCGGCATGGGGGTAGCGATGGTCCCCGCGCCCCTGATGCGGGTAAACATTCCCGGGCTGGTCTACCGGACATTCGAAGACATAGAGCCCCACACCGACTTGTTGCTTATTAGCCGCGTCAACGAAATTGGTGGTGCCGTGCGGGCGTTCCTGAAGGTTGCACATCAAGGTGGAAGGTTGACAGCAACCCAATAGCGCTCATCTCGTGAAGAGTGGATTTTTACGCACGATCTATTCCTTCGACGGGAGGCTCGGCCACTTTGGCCGGTGCGGTTTCCCGTAAACATGTTGCGACTAGCAATCCCACCAGCACTGCGCCGAGTGCCAGGTACATTGTGTTTTCGATCCCGTGGTGCTGAGCGATATATCCTGCAATAGCTGGAGCGACCCCGCCGCCAAAAATCTCACCAATTCCCACCACTAATCCTGTAGCGGTCGACGTCAGTGCGGCCGGAACGGACTCGCTGGTGAGTGGACCGACCGTCATGCAGATCATGCTGAAGTTGAAGAAAATCGTCAGAAACAGTAGCGCGAACAACTTTACCGGTTCGGCGCCTGTACCCATCAGCAACCAGAGAAACACACCGGTGGCGATGAATGATACGAGAACCACTGGTTTACGACCGATGCGGTCCGACACGGCAGGCATGATCAATTGCCCGAGAAAACCACCCAAACCGATGGCCGACATGACGAAGCCCATTTGCTGCACTGGGAGGTGTAAAAAGTCCATCAGGTAGTTAGGCATCATCACGCTAATCACGAACAGGCAGGTCAGCATGCAAAACATGCCGACAATGTTCAGCAAGACGTTGCGATAGCGCAGTGCATCCAGCCAGCTCGGGTGCTTGACTGCAGAACTGATTCCAGATTTCTTGGGCGTGATCGCTCGGGTTTCCCGCAAGTAAAAGTACATAGCCAATGCCAATAGAAAACCTGGCAGTGAAACTATCATGAACACCCAGCGCCAGGACGGTACTATCGTTAGCAATTGGGTGGCGAGAATTGGCGCAAGGCCAAGACCCAGGATCGGGAAGAACGCCTGTTGAATGCCAATGTTCATACCCCGACGTCGCGGATGGGACGACTCCGCCGTAGCCGCTAACGCAGTTGGAGTAAAGGCGCCTTCGGAGATGCCCATAATCGCCCGGATCAGCAATAACCCGCCCATACCGGTCGCCAGGCCCGAGAGGCCCGCAAGAAGTGAAAATACCAGTACTGCTGGAATCAGCACGTTGCGCCGACCGATACGATCAGATAGCCGTCCCATGAAAATCGAAGAAATGCCCCACGCCAAACCGAGTATTGCTGTAACGTTCCCCAGGTCCTGATAGTTCAAGCCCAAGTCTTTCATCATCACCGGGAATAGCGGCAGGATGATGAATCGGTCCAGTCCCACAAGGCCGAAGCCTAAGGCCAAGAGGGCGACCGCTGTAAACTCGTACCGCACATCCCACGCATGCTTATTGTTATTCATGGTTGCTACTCAGATGTAATGGAGATTAATGGCCTTAGGTAATTTGGCCGCCAAGGGTTTAGAAATAAAACAGCGCTTCAACAAGACCCGTCAGCTGCGTACTGTTGCGACCTGCGCCAAAAGGGTGATCGTTTGTATTGCCATCAAATACGTCGTAACGCACTTCCGGGCGCAACGAGACGTACTTGTTCAGGTCATAGCGCAAGCCCGTGGTGAGGGAGTTGAAATTGCCGCGAGCAGTGGATACCGGCAGCAGGATGAACCCATCGGGATCGGCAAAATGCTCGGCTCGTACCGAGTAGGAGAGATCCGTACGTTGCTGATAGGTGAGTACCGCGTTGGCTCCCCACCAATGGGCGCCATCAAAACCAGGACCGTTAATGATGTCGATGGTTGTTGCCTTGCCGTCACCCTCCTGATGGCCATAAACGACCTCGGCGCCCATCGACCAGTTTGAGTCGAAGCGATGCCAGCCGTTGAGCGAGTGTTGTTGTTTGAACTGACCTTCTGGCGATATCAGGCGCGACGTTGGAGCCTGTACGTCGTTGGACGTGTCATTCTGTTCATCGCCGAGGATGAACTCATAGTCGACCCAGGTTTGCATGTCTGATGTGCGCCAACGCAAGGCCCCCATCACCGACTTCTGTTTGTTGTTATCGCTCAGGTTGTTCCACCCTTGGACTACCCCTAGTTCGGCGCCGAGAATTGATGATTTGCCGTTGTACAAGCGAGTGCCAAGGAGTACGCCACTGACAGTTCCCGGCTCGCTAACGAAGGCATAGGTCTTGCTCGCAAACGGATTACGAGCAGCGCGAATGTTGGGCGGGATTTCATAGCCCATGGCCGGTCCGAATATCCCAGCCATGGCCGTGATACCAGGACCATAAGGCAGATAGGCGGTGGCAGCGATGTTGGGAATCGCGAGGAATTTTTGTTTGTCGCGCTGGGCCTTGGCAAGGTTGGTATCACCAGGCGAGTTGACATCCCAGTGCATGTCCCAGCCTGTAGTGCGAGCGAATTGGGCATTACGCCCGTAGTTCAATTCGAATGTAAATCCGAAAGATGCTTCGCTCGGCGATGGCCCTGGCAACGGTGTGATACGTGGCACCATGTTGCCCTTCAGTGGCTTGTCGATGAATAGATGCAAGCTCCCCCATTCCAGGCCCTCGTCCGCGAAACCAACGACCGGAAGATTGCTTAAGCCTTGCTGACGCTCAGCATGGGTCGAGCGATTGTTACGAGAGTAAGCAACGTCAAACAGGCCAGAAACCTCAATCCCATAATCCTTTTCCAAGGTGTCACCAAAAAGGCTTCGAAATACCGTGCCTTCACCTGTCTCAGGGATCTGGGCGGCGTGAGCGTTAAGCGTTGCAAAGGCGGCCAGAACCGCACCAAGCGTTTTCACCTTGATGTTGATCATTATCTGTCTCTTATTTTTGTTGTCAGAGTTTGGGAGGTCGGGGCATCCATGCCCCCGGAAAACAGGTGTCAGGCGTGACAGGTCTTTGTGTCGTTGTTGGTACGGGTTTGCTGGCCGCTGCTTTGTAGCTGATCGCGCAGGGTGTCGATTAATTGTGGCAGCGCCGACAACGCTGCCACGCCGCCATAGCAGTAGTAGTCAGGTCGCACGATGAGGGCTTCGAGTCCGGCCTCTGCCATGAATCGCAGGTATTTTCCAGAGACGTCTCGATAGATGCCTTGGCTACTGTCCGCCGTTTGTGCAAGTCGAACGACCTTCAGATCGTAGTCGCTAATAAATCTCGACTGTTCCGAGCTGAGCAGCAGCAAAGGGTCAAGCTCGCCACTCACCAGCAAGTGAAAACCGCGTCCGATGACGTCGTCATAGCGGCTGACCTTGCCACCGATCTCGATTGATCCATGCACTCCAAGCGTGCCGCGCAATGGGCCAGCCTTTGGCAGTAGTCCATCGGTCAAACCCGGGAACGGCGGCAGCGGCGCAACATTACCGCTCAGGTAGGCGGCGTCGCGTTCGGCCGCCTCGACCGGGTCTGATACGCAGACAACTTTCCCCATCGCCATGGACGCTTCTATAACGGCGCGGATCTGCGGTTTGCGCTCAAGTGTATAGCCGTCCAACAGCGTTTCATCGGCCAAGCCGCGCATCAGCAAATCGAGCCGCCAGGATAGATTCCATGCGTCGCGGATTCCCGAGCACATACCTTGGCCCATGAACGGTGGCATCACGTGGGCCGCATCGCCAGCCAACATCACCCGACCGCTGTGCCAATTGGAGGCAATTCGCGAACGAAACTGGTAGACCGCGTGGCGCACCAACGTTGCAGTGTCCGGCGTGACCCAGCGCGACAGCAACGACCAGACCTTGTCGGTATCTTGAAGGTCTTCAATGGCTTCGTGGGGCAGACGCATAAACTCCCAACGCCGATAACCAGGTCCGCCGGGAACCATTGTGGTGGGGCGTTCGGGGTTGCACCACTGGCCGATATCCGGAACATCCAGTGGTACACCGGGCTTGGGTTGCAGATCGACCACCAGCCAGTCTTCCTGAAAGCCCAGATCCTGCCATTCAATGCCTAGCGACTGGCGCACGAAGCTATTGGCGCCGTCGGCGCCGATCACATAGCGCGCTCGAACACTTTGCTGTTCTTCACCGAGTAAAAACTTACCGTCTTGGCGAATAACCCGATTAAGAACCATGTCGCAGCCGTGGTTATCTTGTTTCAGCGCTGTCGCTTCCCAACCCTGATGGACTTGCACATTGCCGATGCTTTTGGCTTTGCGGTCCAGGGCAGCTTCCAACAATGGTTGATTGAACAAGTAACCGAACGGCCCGTCACTGATCGATTCGGCGGACCAATCTATCTCTACCAAGACTTTCCAATCAGCGTTGAACCACTGATAACGTGCCGAAGGTTGAGAGATTTTTGCCAGTTCCTCGCCAAGTCCCATAGAGAGGAAGATTCGCCGAATTTCATGATCGTAAAATACTGCACGCGGGAGCGGATATAGCGCGGGCCAGCGTTCGAATACGGCGACCGAGTAGCCCATCTGGCCTAACAGGATGGCCAGCGTCTGGCCAACTGGGCCGTATCCGGCAATGGCAATATCGACTGTAGTTTGCTGATTCATGATCTGTGCCTCGTGTACTTCTCAATGATTTCCGGGCAGGGCCGGACCCGTCGCGCGAGCGGGGAGGCTAGCGCAATGCAGGAGTGTCAATTTTGTAATAAGAGCCGAGCGACTCAGGCAGGTGCCGGGGTATCCGCTTCAGTGTTGAAAATGAAGTTGTCCGGCACGTCTGGTCCCCAGAGGTACAGCGAGTTTTCCGGCGGATAGTCGCCGGCAGGCCATTCAACGCCTTCGCCAATGTAGTCCATGTCTGCCGAATACTCGCAGAACGAACCCCACGGATCCTGCACGTAGTGAAAGTAGTTCGAGCCCAAGCAATGACGACCGGTGCCCCAGCCCTTCGTGTGCCCTGCCTTCGCCATTTGCGACGCGCCTGCGCCGACTTCGTCGATGCTGTCCACTTCCCAAGCCGCGTGGTGCCAGCCCTTGGCACTACTCTTGGCGAACGCCACCAGATGGTGGTCACACCCGTGGGGTGCGTGACTGAAGGCGATGATGTCCATCGACTTGTCTGAAAGCTTCAAGCCTAGGGCCTGCTCGTAAAAATGCAGCGCGCCAAGCACATTGGGGGTGAACAACAGAACATGGGACAAGCGGCGAGGTCGGATTTGTACCATGGCGTCGCGGGTCGTTGCGCCGCGGCGGTTGGGCGGGGTGATAGTGTTTTGGTGATCGGACTTTTGATTTGGCATGGTTTTTTCGCCGACCTTGACCTGCAACAGGTTACCGTCAGGGTCATGGAACCAAATTCCCGGTTCGGGACGGTCTGCAAAACGTCCACCAGCGGTTTCGATCTGCTGACGTAGGGCGCTGAAATCCTGCTCGTAGCAGTTGAAACTCAGATACGCGAGCGACTTGGACGCGGCGGGAAATATTTTTGCCGAGACATGGCCGTCAATTGCTTTCAATAGGAGTTGATTGGGTTCACGTTGAACATCGAGGCCGAAGCTTTTGAAGAATTGGTAGGCTTCGGCCAGTGACGGAACGTTCAACGCGTAATGATCGATTGAATGCACACCATGGGACACGCTCATGATTGCCTCCATTAAATTATTCTTATTGTGGGGCCCAGGGGCAATATCGGCCCTGAGCTGAGTTCAAATCAGTGTTAGGTATCAGACTTCATCAATGACTGGATTAACTAGTTTGCCGATGCCTTCGATCGATACCTCGACCACATCACCCGCTTTCAGGTAGACCTTCGGATTCATACCAAAACCGACCCCGGCGGGGGTGCCGCTGACAATCACGTCGCCAGCTTCGAGCGTTACTGCTTCGCTCAGCGTCGAAATGATTGTGGCGACGTCGAACAGCATGTCCGTGGTATTGGCCGACTGTACAACCTTGCCGTTGACGCGTGTTTCGAGCAACAAGCCTTTGCCCCCGGCAGGTAGCTCGTCGGCTGTTACTAGTACCGGTCCGAATGCGCCCGTGTTATCGAAATTCTTGCCAACGGTCCACTGGGGCGAAATGAATTGATAATCACGTACCGAGCCTTCGTTGAAAAGCGCATAACCGGCGACGTGATCGAGTGCGTCTTCCTTGCAGATATGACGCCCGCCACTTTTAAGTACCACAGCCATTTCACCTTCGTAGTCGAGGGTGTCGGAGATTCGCGGACGAATCAGCGGCTTGTTGTGGGCCGTAAGGCTGGAATTCCAACGAGGGAATAATGTCGGGTAGGTCGGTTGTGCGTAAGGGGACTCTTTCGTGTGGTCGGCGTAGTTCAAGCCCACGCAAACAATTTTGGTCGGACGCTGCATCAATGGCAGATATGCATCTTCAGCAATGTTGACCAATTCACCGCTGGCATCGGCACCGTAGGTGCTCAGATCGACGCCTCGCGCTAACAACGATTCTAGAGATTCGGTTCCTAGTACGCGTACGCCGCTTGCAGTGACGACACCTAGGACAGGTTGACCTTGATTGAGGAAGCTAACGTAACGCATGAAAGATTTCTCTTATTGGTTTTAGTAAGCGTCGGTCATGAAGGGCAGCACCGACTGCGTGGTTACAAAGCTAGAGCCAAAAAAATATATCGTCAACAAAAAAATATATATTTTATGGAATTTGATAAATTATCAGCCCTGTGTATTATCCGCACAGACATGTGAAGATGGAGTCGACCGTGAATTCCCCTCTAATTAACTGGCAATCGGCTGATCCCCCTGAAAAGCGCACCATGGCTTCGCAGTTGGAAGCCCGGATTCGTCAGGACATCATCAATGGCCAGTTAGCGCCAGGCAGTCGCCTGCGCCTCAAGGAGTTGGCAGAATCTTATGAGGGTGGGGTCATCCCGTTGCGTGAAGCGCTGTCGCGCCTTGCGAGCAGCGGCTTCGTCTCGGCGGCCGATCAAAAAGGTTTCAGTGTCGGCCGTATATCTGCGGCAGAAATTGCCGACATCACCGCCGCTCGACTGCACATTGAGTGCAAGACGCTGGCCGATTCGATTCGTCAGGGCGATGTGGAGTGGGAGAGCCGCGTTCTTGCGGCCCACCATCGACTGGATCGTCTGACGATCGTTGAAGGCCCGGAGCGACTGCTCAAGCCCGAATGGGAAAACGCTCACGAAGTTTTTCATCAGGCGCTAATCTCCAGTTGCAACTCGCCCACGCTGCTGCGCCTGTGCTCGTCCTTGAGAGATCAGACGGCCCGCTATCGTTTTTTGTCGATGCACTACGCTGACAGCAGCGCACGCGATGTGCCCAACGAACACCGTCAGTTGATGGACGCAGTGCTGGCCAAAGACATCGACAAGGCCTGTGAGCTGCTGTCCAGTCACTATCAAACCACAACGGATTCAGTGCTCAAGCATGCACTACTGGGGTAGCACTGACATCTTCTCGACGCTTGGTGGATTGATGGGCGAAACGAATAAAAAATGGCTTACGTTAATTAGACGTAAGCCATTTTTTTATATGGTGGGCCCAGTAGGACTCGAACCTACGACCAAGGGATTATGAGTTGCCGGGCGAGCTGGTATGCCTAGAGAAAGCGTTCGTAAGTGAACGTAGGTTGGCATAGCTGGAGGTCCCGTGTTACTTGGCGTTGAGCGTAATTTTGAGGAGGTTGTTCAAGCTGGGCACTGTACCGCAAAGGTACTGTTTTTGCAGCTCGTGCACATTTGTAAGCAAGGATCGACTCCAAGGCAAACTCGCAGGCGGTGACGCTCACTAGATCTGTAGAACTTTGTAGTGGTCCCTTCTTTCTCGAAGGGCTAAACGGATGGTTGGCGATGAGGTCTTACTCAATAAGAAGGTTGGCAGATGAGTCACTTTTCTCTGCCATTCAGCAAGCCCTGCGCTTCAAGACCCGGTTCGTCACCCTCTACGCCAACGGAGTGTCAAAGATCCGGATTCCAGGAAGGCCAGATGAAAACTCTCCCCAATACCCAACAATTGCACGCGTTCGAGACATTTATAAGTGCTTTCGATTTTATGCTATGCGTCGACCTTGAGGCGACATGCGACGAGCTCATGGAGTCCGAGACTCCTCGAGCACTGATCGTAAGGCCGGATGAGATGGAAACCATCGAGATAGGGCTAGCCGTGGTGGATCTGCGAACACTGGAAACTGTTGAAATGTTTCAGCGCTATGTTCGCCCGGTCCTTCACCCTACTCTGACAGCGTTCTGTACCAGCCTGACCTCAATTAAGCAAGCTGATGTGGATGCCGCCCAAGCATTCTCGGAGGTCGCAATGGAGGTCACTGCGCTCCTACAAAAATATCCCAGCGCATTGTGGGGCTCTTGGGGACATTACGATGCTGACCAGCTTGCGGCTGATGTCCTGAGAGCCAATTGCACGCCGGTACTGCCTGGAATTGAGTACTTGGATCTTGAACGACGCTATTGCGAAATATTTGCATGTCCATCAATAGGGTTGAGGCCCGCAGTCGAAGCGCTTGGCCTAGCTTGGAGCGGCCGGTACCACCGAGGCATCGATGACGCTAGGAATCTCGCCAATATGGTTACGCTGCTGTTGGAAAAGGCTCGATGCATCTCGTAGCTGCTTGTTCCCGGTGCCTATCGAAAGTGTGCTCCGATCCTAGCCGGAACCCTCCTGTCGATGGGCAATTATGAGCTCTCGGTAATTTTTTGCCGTTCGCGAGACTATGGGTTAGTAGGTTGCGCCGGCTCTTACCCGGGCAGCCCACTCAAATGTCAGGCGATAGACCTTTATGATAGCCGTCGGCTACTATGCGCGTACTCCAACAGAGCGTGATTGGGGACTTGACCAGTAGGGATGCCGATGTCAGTTGCTGTTATTTTTAAGGATTTTGTATCCAATCTGCGCATCACCAACCACGTAACGATTGAAGATCGTTACGCTGGTATCACGCGCTCGCTGAATAAGTATTTTCGGACGTTGGATTCCACCGCCAATAACCTCCAAGTAGGCTCGTATGGCCGGTGGACAGCCATCAAAGGCGTTTCCGACCTCGATATGTTGTACATCATGCCCGACAGTGATTGGGATAGGTACAACAAGGAGGGGGGGCAGTCGAAGCTGCTTTCAGATACCAAGGCTGCAATCCAGGAACGGTACTCCACGACCACGATTACGGTTGACCGCCTGGTGGTATGCGTCAAGTTCCAGAATTTTAACGTCGAGGTTCAGCCCGTTTTCAAGCAAGACGACGGCAGCTTCAAATATCCTGATACGTACAACGGCGGATCGTGGAAGATCACTAAGCCCAAAGATGAAATCAAGGCTACCAGCGACGTCGATGATGACCAAAATGGAAACCTGCGTCGCCTCTGCAAAATGCTTCGGGCGTGGAAGAACAAGCATGGCATCGGGATTGGGGGCCTCCTGATCGACACGTTGGCACATAATTTCCTCACGCAGACGGACGATTATGCTGAAAAAAGTTTCGCCTCATACGACTGCATGGTCAGGGATTTCTTTTACTACGCATCAAACCTTCCACAACAGGAACGTTACGCGGCGCTGGGCAGTCGCCAGCACGTCAAAGTGAAACAGAAATTTCAAAAGCCGGCCAAGCGTGCATATGAGCTATCCCTGAAGGCCATTGAAGCTGCGGGTAAGGAAAATGAGGGAGAGCGGTGGAAGAAAGTATTTGGTCGCGACTTTCCGACCACACGCACAGCCGCACGTGCCGCTATGGAGTCACTGGCCAAGTCCCTTTATACCTTCAGGGACACAGAGGAATTTATCGAGGATCTCGCCCCTATCGATGTCCGCTACCCCTTGGTACTCGACTGTGATGTGGAGCAAAAAGGTTTTCGAGAACGGTTGCTGAGTGATTTGATTGCACTAGGATTGCCCCTCCAGGCGCGCAAGACACTCAAATTCAAGATTGCTCGAAACGACGTTCCAAAGCCGTACACCGTTAAATGGAAAGTGCTCAATATCGGGCAAGAAGCTGAGAAACGAGATTGCATCCGCGGGTACATAACTGCCGACCTGGGCCATGAGACAATCCAGGAATCCACGAGCTTTAAAGGCGACCACTTGGTTGAGTGCTATATCCTCAAGGATGGTGTTGTCGCAGCCCGTAGCGAAATAACCGTACCTATTAGTGAAAGCATATGAGCCAAGCGTCGTTGCTCAAAAGTATCGCAGAAACGGGCTATAACGTTGGCTTTGGTGGCCGCAAGCACTGGGCTACGTATGACATCGTAGACAAGATCCCAGGGTTGATTGGATTCATTGGCACTGCCGTGGGTATTTTCTCTCTGGTCTACGAGTCACTGTCAGCCAAAAACGTCTCTGCAGTTATGGCCGTTTTTGGCGTTATCGGTATTTATATCTCGGTTTATGATTCAAAAAAATCGGACTACGAGAAGTCTGCCGTGGAGATAACCAAGATTTTCAATGGTCTGCGTGACCTGTACCGCGAGGTTGAAGCGCTGGCGGCGAATGCAGATCTTTCCATCTATTGGGCACGACTGGCCACATTTGAATCTCAGTATTACGGTGCCTCTATCAGCAAACAGATCCTATTCAGCGACTGGTACGCTCACTACAAATTCTTCTGGCAGTATCAAATTGACTGGGTAGCAAACCAGAAGAGTTTTAGCTTTTGGAGAGACAAAGTGCCACTTACGGCATGGCTAGCTACGGCCGCAATTATCGTGTCGATCGCCACCTGCTTCGCTTTACACATAGACTCAGTCAAGAGTTGTTTCGGTATTGCCTGACCCATGCCGGAGTTTGGAAGGATAGCGGCATTGGCGGTTTTCTATGACGGCGAGGTCGGACCGAGCCTTTACAGCCTAACTCAGCAAATCGCCTTGAATGGTGTCGTCGCGATGCGTATTGCTGACCTTTGCGCTTTCTACGATCTCCAGAAATGCATCTTTCGAACAGGAGGCCTGTTCAAGTAGGCCGCGCTGCTCAAGCGCTATGAACAGCGCTACAGAGTACGCCTGGCAATTTATCGAGCGCTCAGGATTAAACTCAATATCTGTAAACGCTGAATATAACGTTAGCTGAGTTGCGATCAATGGATGCTTTTTGAGCGCGTTGATGTATAGCCAATCATAGAATGCGGTTCTTGGCTCGAGTGGCCATTCAGTGCCGAAAAACTGAAACGCTGTGAGCCTTCCCGAAGATTTTAGCCTCTCATCTTTCTTGGCTTCCCGGGAGGTTAGGGAAAAAATATCGCGATAAGGTCCGCCGTGCTCAAAAACCTTGCTGCCCTGAAATGCACATTCAACACTAAATGTCAGATTGTTTTTGAGCGTGGTAATGGTGAGGTTGAAAGCACTTAGAGCGATCCCAAGGTCGAGCTTCGATTTACTGGACACCTCAAGGACGTCGGTAAGTGAGGGGATCTGTTCCTTTGCAGCTTGGTGCAGCGACTCAATAGATTTCTGTTTTTGAGATGCTGATAATCCTGGAAACCATTTGAATTCGACATGCCTAGTGTCTACTAGCGTAGGTCCTGTGCTGTTCGGGATAAAAATCGGTCTAGACGCCATAAAAATCCTAATTTTTTCTCAGCCCCATGTGCGAGCATATTTACGGTTTGCGAACATGCCTTTGTTGTTCGAATGCACATACGGCTTTCGGTCGCCTAGCAAATGTGCATGGGCATCACGGACAAGGGCTTTCTCGTAAATAACTCCGACAATGTACTGCGGCTCGATTACATCGAAAACCAAAACCTCCGCTTGAACGTCTGTAGGGTCTGATATTTTCAACCGTTGCTCAACCCGCGGCAAGCATCCGTCGATTTCCTCGAACATACCCAAGAGCGATTCAGGAGTCATCAGTTTGGGGAGCGGGCAGCAACTGATTCGGCCATCAGCGGCATTGTGCTTGCAGAATGCGCAATCTTTTACCCATAAAATGCTGGGGTGCAGGACCAGAACGACCCAGTCGACGAGGGGCTCGGCCATTCGGTACTTGTACAGCATCTGGCTGTTTGGAAATCCGATTGAAACCGAGTTGCTATCTTTGTGACCGTCAAGGCGCAGTTGATCGTTGATCTGGGGAGCTAAGCCGACCTCATGGGTCCTGCCTATCGGGTATAGCCCATGTTGAAGGATTGTAGGAAGGTTCGATGCTCGTGTGAAATGGAGTAGGTAAGGGATACCACGAGCGGCGGAGTGAGCTTGAATCGCCTGCCTTGGCATAATTTTTCTCCGTAATGGCTATTCGACATTGCCTGTATGCCGAGGCTAATCCAATTCAGAGCAAACGTCCATGGCGTTGAGCTGCCATAAAAAAGTGGCCCGGGGCACGAGCCAGGAAGCGATCGATTATGAGTTGGAAACAACTAGTCTTCGCTAAGCTCGGTGGACTGAGCAACCCTGTTGGGTTGCTCATTGTTTATAGAACTCAATCAATCTAGGATTTAATCTCAACTCTGGTTCTTACATTAATAGCCTGTAACGTTTGGTTTTCTTGCAATATCTTGTTGTAGATACTGTTGTCACCTTCTGCGCGTATTGTAAGTATCAATGTATAGCGAATGGCAGGTAGATCTTCGCTAATTGTTCCGCCTTGCTCGCGGGCGTGATATTTAACATCAAAAACTGGGGATTGAAGCGTAGATCGTTTAAAGCGTTGATGTCTAGAAAGAGTGGTTTCCCATTTGTGTGCATCCTCTCTCAACTCATACTCACTCGGGTATAGTTTTCCTAGCGAAAAAAATGGCTTGGTGTCAGCATTAGCTCCGTCCAACGTAAACCGATCTTCATTCGCCCGAAAAGAAATTTCAAGACCAGATCTGGTGTAGTGCAATGGATGTTCAGGATCCACGATGGCACTTATACAGAATGTAGCACTTAAATGTACCCATGTTGAATCAGTTGATGCCGGAAGAGGTACTGGGATTCGGAGATGCTTTGAGTTCTCAAGCTCGCCTTGGAATACGATAGTCGCCTCATCATCAAGGCATGTAATTACCGATTCAGGTGAGGTAGGGAATCTACCCCAGCCTACATTTTTCAGATCATGTTCATCCGGTTTCGCAGAGTGCACCATCAGAGCTTTAACTGTGTTTGTGGATAGATTGAAGTCTGTGATGGCGTCAATGCCGGCAGCCACACGTAATGCGTATGGAGCAGCATAGCTTGTGCCCATAGTGTCTACGAAAGAATGGATCCTTGGTGAGTAGACTCTGAACAGGTTGTGAGGCGCGCCACCGAATATCACACCATCAGGTTTGACTACTCCAGGACTACGTCCTGGCCCCATACAGCTGTAAGGGGCTCTTGCCCACCCTTGGACTTCCCCGTCACTTGCTCCAACCGAAAGGCTGTTGACCATATCACTAGGTGGTTGTACACGACCATAATCGCCTGGTAGGTCACCGTCGTTCCCTACTGCGACGACTGCGAGGCAGTCACCGTCCTGAAGAAGCGCATCGATAACGGATGTCCACACGTGAACTTCGTCATCGTCAATCGCAATATTAGGTCCGAGGCTCAGGTTTACATATTTATAAGTTTTGAGCTTCAGGGTATCTTCAATGCGAGTGAGTACATCAAATAGGTCAGGGTCGTCGTCACCCTGGGAAATAACTCTGACTATGTCGACGGTAGTGTACGGAGATCCCAGCGTACAGTCCGAACCCAACGCTGGTCCGAATAAGTATGCAGAGCAAACTTCGCTGCCGTGAGCAAGATACTCTGGATGTGAACCTTCCATTCCTTCTGGTACGATCTCGGTCACCCAGTTAGATATATGATTTCCGTCTCCTAAGCCTCCATCGAAAATGCAAACCTTGAAATCACGATTCAAGATGTCTGGATTCCAGTTAGGAAGAATTACCGGGTTGCTCACAGGGCTGCGTAGTGTTTCCGGTTTATTCATTCTCAACTTTGGAATGCTTCTGAGTACTCTGAGTTGAGCAAATTTTGCCAGAACTTGTTCCTTGCCACGTGGAATAATTACAGGCAAAAATGTCAATCCACCTACGACTTTGGCTTTTTCTCGTCTTACTGCTCCGCCGTTGAGAGAAGCATAATCGTCGAAAGCGCGAACAACATACTCGTCGTCAGCGGATGCGTGTATAACCACTTCAAGATTCAAGCTGTCGCCAGACGTATCGATGCTTTTTATCTTTTCGGCTGCATCAAAATATTCGATACGTTCAAGAGTTCTTAGAACGTCTTCGGATGCTCTTGTTAAAGAGTTTGACGTTAGATCAGTTAATAATTTCCTGTATTGACTTTTTTCACCAGATACAAACACACAGCTAGCCAATCCAGCTTCCGGGTGCTTTTTGACACCCCATTGCTCAGGTTTTACGGTTACCGCCCGGGAACCAATATCTTCCATTCCGTAGGCAGAGAACAGTTTTCTCGGATAATAAGATTTTGCTAGATAGGAAGGGTGCTGAATAAATTTTATGACTACCTTACCGCCAGCGCACTCTGTATCTGGTTTGTTTTCTATTTTAGATATTATTTCTTCAAGCTGAGAACTAATGCGCTTTATCGCGTCGGATATTGAGTATGGATGTTTTTTGTCGCCACCACCACCACCGATATCTACCTTTGTTGTAAGCGTTTCGCCATATCCGACTATAAAATTGTTCATTGGGTTTCCTTACATTCGACGTGTTGGTCCATAATTTTTTTTACGGTTGGTCTGCTTATTTCCAGTGCGATAGATATGGCTCTCTGAGACATTCCTTCTGCTGCTAATTTAATGACATCTTTCTTTTTTAGCTCAACTTTGTTTCCTGGTTTGTTCTCGATGGCTCCAGTGATGCAGGTGATAAAGCTACACTCATTTAATATGCTTTTCTTTTTGGCTTTCCTTAGGCTTCGATCAATATCGCTGTAGGAAATTTCACCAAAAAAACGTGCGAGATTATCCGCGTGTTTAGTTAGTTCTGGCCAGTAGCTAATGATATAAGCTTTTCGCATTTGTTCGCTTGGAAGATCAAATGATATTTCCAGATCAAACCGACGCCAGATGGCAGGATCCAAGAGGTCGCCGTGATTTGTTGCAGCTATTAATACCGACGATTCAGGCCATTCATCAATAGCCTGTAACAGTACAGTTACCAATCGTTTAAGTTCTCCTAGTTCCCTGTCGTCATCTCGCCGCTTAGCTACTGCATCGAACTCGTCAAGAAGCAACACGCAGGGAAATGAAGACGCATGATCAATAACTGCCTTGATATTATTTCCGGTTTTTCCTAGAAAGCTGCTCATGACAGTTGCTAGGTCGAGCGTTAAAAACGGGAGGCCTAGTCTTGATGCAAGCCACCGTGCCGTCATCGTTTTACCGACTCCAGGTGGCCCTTGGAATAATAGTGATTTAGCAGGAGCCAAACCTTCGGCTAATAGCTTTGATGCCGACTTTCGCTCAAGAACGACTTGGTCTAGCAGTGCCAGGATTTCTTCGGAATAAATGGGGGCGTCATCCATGACTACCGGATTTTCGACCCTGACTAAATTTAGTCGGCTGTCTGAATCCACTGGGATAGGTTTCGCTGGCTGAGCTGATCTAAGGCCGTTGGTCGATAATCGTGACAGGATTTTTTCAGATAACTCTGGATCCCGGTGGCCGGTTTTGACCGCCATTTTGTGAAGATGCATGCGTAGAGTGCGCGGATCTCCACCTAGCGCTAGGTCTATGAGGCTTAGAATTGCTTTGCTGTCCATGTGTGCTCCGGAAGCGCACGGCTCTGACCCATAGATGAGATGCCGTAAAAGTTACCATTTCTCGGCCTGAGTTTACCATAAATGGTAAATTTGCTAGATCTTTTTGGTTTTTGTTTACCGTTTGACGGGTGCGCTTCGGTGTTGGGCTGGCTCGAAGACCGACGAGCGGTGGTCGAACCGAAAAATAGAGAGGGCTGCGTTAATCTAGTGTCAACGCAAAGAACTGGGGGCGCACGTGGGAGGCAGACATCCGGCGCATTCCTAGAGCCCGCGAAAATCCAGATCAACAGCAGGGGGGCTGGAGGGGCTACGCAGAATTCTGATCAGCGGACTCGATGGCATCGAGTTAGGTCAGTAGATGATAGGCAATGTTTCGGGTGCTCAAGCGAGTTAATGCTGATGGTCTTTCCTGTCAGTATTAAGCAACTTGAGAGATATCTCTAGTGTTGACTAGACGGCTTCAGAATTCCACTGGCTCTCCCAATAACACTTCTTCGCCTGCGAGGCTAAGAGAGAAGCCGTGTCGATGGTTTGCTGGCACTTGCCTGGAATAGAGATGCCAGTATTCAGTAGGCGTCTCCGCCTGGATATAGTAAGTAACAGACTCAATTTTGTAATTGGCAGAAAATCGTTTTAGCCCCTCCCTTAGTCTTCCGTACTCCAGGGCCTTGCTTTTCTCCTGGCTTTTAGTTCCGAAATAATGGATGAGTCCATGCTCCAGCAGCATGCCTTCCTCCATTTTTTGTACTTCATCTATTGCGGAGTTGCTAACTGCGAAGCTCATGAGATATGGGTTTGTCTGTGTAACTGCCGTCGCTTTCAGCAGGTTGTAATAGACAAAAATGTCTCTTTCATCGGTGGGCGTGCCATATAGCGAATCACTGTAGCCTCGGTGGTCTCTCTTCAACGGGCGGGTTGCGGGGTCATCGGTGGAGCCAACGTATAAAATTTCAGTATCGATCCCAAGATTAATATTCTCCCCCATTAAAAACTCATGCACTGATATTCCTACAGGCTTGCCCTGATCGCTGCCCCAAATTGAAATGAATCGTCCATTATCAACGATAATGGGCAGTCGTCTGCCGCTAAGGGACGGCGATGCCGGGAAGCGGACGTTTCTAACTTTTCGCTTCTTGCCTATTTCTAGATAAATTATTATCTCTCGTTTTGTTAGGCTGTATTTCGGGGGCTTTCTAGTGCTGAATCGTACTTTTTGTCTGGCGGCTATGAAATACACAAAACGTTTGTCATTACTTTTTTTTACTGCGTCGCGATAGTCCTTTAGGTATGCAGTGGCTACTTTCTGGAAGTCAATTCCTGGTGGCGAATTGATCACGAGATCGAACCAAAAGACCGTATAGTCGGCTAGTTCGACGTACCAGTTCTTTTCAGAGTCTTTGTAGGCAGGGGCGTCTTTAATGAAGCTGAAAAAGCCACGTGATTTCATAGCGCTATCCATTGGATATTGAACTGATTATCGGAGCAGCATGAGCACTCTCTTATTGCGAGGCATACGTGGCTCGACTCGATGGATGAAGGTGGCTGGTGAGCGCTAAGCAGTACCTCTTCAACGAAATTATCACTCGACATTCCATCGCTCTAGGCTTGCCCTTATAGCTCTGTTGACGATGTCTGTATGGTTATCAACGATACGGGTTAGCGCTTCGATCCGCTCGACAGTTACCGGCTCGTATGCACCTTCGTTCAGGCGACGAGAGATCTGGTTCAGGTTGCGGCCAAGGGCCAAAAGCTGGTAGTTCGACTCACCCAGTGCGTCGATCTCACTCATACCAAATTGCGGCTCATGAGTCAGTCCAGCTCGGATGGCATCCACAATCCACCGGCGCATTGAACACCTTTCCACCCGCGCTCGTTCTTTTACTGCCGCTTTTTCAGAAGCGGTCAGTAGGATTTCAAATCGTTGTTTAGGCTCGGCGGCAGGTGCTTCGTGGATCTGATGGTAAATCTTCGGCTGCGGATTTGCGGCCGCCTTCGCCAACTGCTGCTCGATAGCCTCTTTGATTGCCGCGCCGGGCTTCTTACCGAGAGCCTTGCAGTAATCGGCCCATGGCTCTTTGAGCGCGCCCAAGTACACGTCCAGGTACTGAGCCGACTTCGACACCTTCGCTTTCTCCATACGTGACTAGCGCCTCCAATGAGTAAGGCCCCGGCAGGGCGATCAGAAACTACCGGGGTAGTTTACCGGCGGTTAGCCTATCCTGCACTAGTGCTCCACCGTCTTTCAAATTTGTTCATGAACAAGGAAAAATCGTAGTGGAGGTGGCGTTGTGTAATACAGCTTTCCGGTGAAAGCCTATCCTGCACTAGGTCTCATATCCCCCAAGCATTTGTTCATGAACAAGCTTTCCTTGATGCAGTGTGTCGGATAGCTGGGGTAGAGCGAAGGCAGGGGTAGTGGGTGTCACATTCCCGGTGGAAGCCTATCCTGCACTAGATCTCCAATAGGCTAAGTTCTTGTTCATGAACAAAGCCCGGACGGATTCAGCTGCGGAGCCTGGCGCTATAGATTCAAGAACGTATCACCTGAAAATGTGTGTTCTTCTTCGTAAAGCGAGGTGTAACGCAGCTCAATCGAGACGTCTTTCGTTGTTAGGAACGTAGCCAGCGCAAGCTCGCAACCAGAGTTGAACAGTTTTGACTTGCCCAGAATTTCGATTTCCATTCCGGGCCTTAAGGCGGCAACCTTGGTTGGCCAGCCAATAGAAAAGCAAAGCGGTTCCAAGCCCATATCGCGCAAGATTTTCGGCCACTGATTCTTGCCTAAGCCTGCATAGACTTTCCCCGATACGGAAACGCTCAGGGAAGTAAGTATCCCGAGACCGATACCTTCATTGGTGAGATACAGCCCGTTCTTTCCGTTGGCTCCTGCGAGGTGAGGCGTGACCATCAGGTAAGGTCTTACGGAAAGCACATTGTGCTGCTTAGCCATATCAAGCTGCCATAACGACACGCATAGGGCGCCAAACGCAACGGCAAGTGCGGCGAGAGAGATCAGACGTTCCGGGGAGCTATCGATTCGTCTCCAGATTGACGCTGGAGGCTTTAGGCGTGGGCGCTGCATGCTTGCCATCCCCCTTCTCTCAGTGGGCCGGTGAAATCTGTTGTGGGGTAATGCATAGGGGGTCCTTTCTCAGGCATATGCTTCTTGCTTTTTCGCTGCTGCGCTGTCAGTCAGCATGCAGTTGTTGCCTTGTTAGTTCGACAAATGTCGGGCATGCGGCTCAAGATGTTCAAGCATCGGTGAACTTACGCTCACTTCGGTAGGGAAGAAGCGTTCTCTTGCTGCGAGATCGACACAAACTCGTCCAGATCAATTTCGCCGCTGATGTAGCGCTCGCCGAGGCGTTTCATACCCTTAGTGACTTCAAATCCAGACAGTTTTACTGAGGAGTTGGCAAAGTCCACGGTTTCCTTTCGTTTGCCCTGCTCAGACTCCGATATCTGGTGTTCCTTGAGCTGGTCAATCTCGGCTGAGGGGGCAGCGTTATCTTGTTGTTGAGTGGTTTTATGATTTTCTGAAGTCATGCTGTTTTCCTGACGAGTTTTGAGAAGTCTTGTTCATGAACAAGGAGTTCAGATTTGAAGCATTCCTGGTTGCGCGCAAGCACGCCTTGTAAACCGCGAATGTGATGGAGGTACATGGCACATGTGAAAGCGTGCATTGATCAAAGTACCAAGGTTTTTGCTGGATGTGGTGTCAAGGGCGGCACCGGAGGCCGCATGCGGAGCGGAGCCGAAGGCGAGCACCGAACGGGTGAGGATGACGGGCGTAGCCGCACCCTTGACACCACAGGAAGCGCTCAGCCTATCGCTAGGGGTAGGTCAAGGGCTCCGCCCGCCGTGCCTGCCCCGCAGCCCGTCCGGCAAGTTCGGACACGGGATGCAACCGAAGGGGTTGCCCAAGCGGAGCGCGGAGCTTCAGGACTGGTGTTCAAACATCCCCACCGCTTGGATTTCTGATCGGTGTAAGCGTCCCCTCCCGGTGTCTCACCGAGGGGAGCCTCAGTTAGACTAGCGATTCTTTAAGGAAGCATTTCAAAGGAGTGAATCGGTGCAAACCAACCAAACCGTAAGTTGCCCACATTGCATGAACAACGTTCCATGGGGCGCCTCAGTTTGTAGAGGCTGTCATGCTGAAATCTCCTATGGCACCCCTCGGGCAAACATCGTCTTTTTCATTATCGTTTCGGTGGCAGCAGGCTGGTATGCAGCGAAACTCGTTCACGATCACCTGTCTACCAATTCGACTTTCCTGTGGCCTGTGTTTGGGGTCGTCTTCGCACTTGTAGGCATTCTGTCCATAAAGATCTGTAAGCGCCTTTATACGGGTAAGACTTGGTTTCGACGGATCTACCGGACCAAGTGACCAACCGGCCCGGGACGGATTTGCACGCATGAGTCATCAAAACAACAACGCTGAAATTGTCTTGTTTTTGCTATTAGTTATTTAAATTCATAGAGTTAACGTTCTTTCATATCCCATCCCCCCGCCCTTCCCGCAAGCAGGAAGGGAGCGAGTCGCCCTCTGTCGTCAAGGGTGCAGGGTAGGCCTCCGGCCTTGATCCCCTACACCCATGCCGTGAGCGTTGGTCGCTCCTGCCGCGTCAAGGGGCCGAGTCCTCGTCGCTTCGCTCCTGCGGGCCGCACCAACCCCTTGACCCGCCATCCGCTTGTTGAAGGTACTCAGAAAAAGACCCCGCCGAAGCGAGGTCTGATGAGCCGTGCGTCAGGGGCTACTGATTTACTCTGCCCCCGGTAGCACTCCCCCAGTTTTTGCCCATGTTCTGCATGACGTGCTGTCGGTAGGCTGGGTTCCAGGCTGTGTTACCGGCCGCGAGGTGGTTCAAGCGTCCAGCAGTGACCATTTGCCCCGACTGCATGTCGCGGCGCGTGGACTGTCGGTTGAGCCCCTTGGTGATCGGTGAGGCGGCACCGCTTGCGATTCCGCGAAGGGTGAGCCCTGCGCTTGATATTCCCCCTGCAAGGCTGCCAGCGACGGCATTGGCTTGTTGCAGCATGTACAGCACAACGACTGTCACCACCAAAAGCTCCAGGAAGGTGGATATGGGGTAGTCACCGGGTGTTGCGAGTATGTCACTAGTTAGCGAAGAGAAAAACTTGATCCCGAAGCTGAGTACCGTGACAACCAGCGCGATTTGCAGGATGTATGTTATGACTTGGGCGAACCAGCTATCGAACCATTTGGAGGTGAACTGCCCAAACAACAGCATCATGATAAAAATTGGCCCGATGCCGAGCATGATCGACAGCATTCCCTTTGCAACGATGATCATTGCCCCCGCTGGAACCGCGATAATAAGTGTTGCCGCGTATACAATTATGGCGGTCAACAAATCAAAAAATATCATTCCGACGTCGTACCCAGCACGAAGTCCCATCTTCGTTAGAATATCGGCGCCTATTGCCCAGCCATCGGACATGGCATTGTCCACTACCTGAAATACAGACCTTGAGACCGTTGAGTCGCCAGTAGCTGAAAAGGCAGAAGCAACCCCTGTTTCAAGGCCGTGTAGTGCCTCCACTACCCACGACATATACGTGTCCGCGTTCATTGCCAGCCCGCTGATAAGCAGAAACTTTCCGCAGGTCTTGAGGAAATGGGATGCGGGTTGCTCGATTGTGCCGGTGATCATCATGAAGCCCATCATGGTCAAATAGAGCGTTCCACAAAGCGTTACCGTTAGTGAAAAGTCATCGATGACTTGGCTGGACGTGACGCGTATGAAGGTCTGGAGGGTTTGGTCCATGCTCCCCGCCATCCATTCGAATATTCCCGTCGTGGTCGTCATTCTATTTTCCCTGAGAAGAAAAATTGATTGGCTCGCGGTGTTTGTAACCACGTAGCTCCAGCGTTATTGCATTCGCGGCCGATGAAGCGTTGATGCAGTTCGCAGAAATCGAAAGCTCTCCAGGGCTAGCCTTGCACCTCTCCAGCACCTTTAAACGCTCAGATGTATTTGCCTTGTACCAGTCGACGGTTTGAACAGATTCTTGTCGTTCGCAGCCAGCGAGAATTGACGTTGTGATGAGTAGGAGAGCAGGAATACTTTTCATTTTTTCACCGTGCGATCAGTGTTGCTGGTTGAATCAGCGCTCGTCATTTTCGCGTTACGATTGCTCAGGACATTCAGCGCTGAGGCCAGTTCTGCTTGATCAATGATTCGTAGCGCCGCGACCGTACGAAGTGCGCTTTCCCTGGTTCCGGCCCAACTTCCCGCTAGACGTTCAAAGGTATTGTTGAGAAGGCCTATGCAGGCGCACACACAGCAGACTGAGAGCAGGGCAGCGAAGCCTGGAGGAATGGGGGCTGACTGGCGGGGAAGCGTTATTTCGAACCAGTCGATGGCAGCCATTGAAAACGGCACCATCGCAAGTACAGCTGCCATGAGGTCTCGTTGCAATAACGACGGCGCCCGTCTAGAGATCTCTTTCATGTATCCGAGCCGGTCTACACACACCCAGTATCGGCGGATGGATATGAGCGCGAACGTGCAAAAGGTGAGAATCGGTAGGTAGAGATACGAAATCATTGTGTTGCTCCTTTGGTTAAGGGCGAACGCAGTGCTGTCTTTCCAGCCGTCCGGCGACTCTTTATATCGAGCTACTTTTCCCGCCAGTCAGGGCTTGTTTAAGGCCCGTATCCAGTGCGCTTTCGTGGCGCTCTTGGGATGTGGTCTATACGGCGCGTCTTTCCGCTGCTTGTCCGGTGGCTCTTTCTATCGAGCTGCTATTCCCACCTGTCAGGGGCTTTCTTTTCAGTCCCGGCACCCAGTACGCAGGGGCGTTCTTAGGGTATAAATAAGCTGCGCTCAGTGGTCGTTTGCTTCACTTTTATTCAAGACCAGAATTTTCGGTCAATTACAATCTGGTCAGCAATATACGGAATGTTTGCAAGCTCATCTAATGCCATTTCTACTGTTCTAAACCAGTAGGGGCGGTTTTCTTCGTCGATGACTGTGTGATCAATTACACCGTCCGATACGCTGAGCGCGAAGCCGTTTTTGTAGTGTGCTCGTAGGATAACTTGTATGTCGCCTGTTCTGTCCAGGCTGTCGCAATAGCTTTCAAGCTGCTTGAAGTGGAGTGACATTTCTCTGTCCTTTCAATGCTGATTATTTGGTGTGTGGTTCAAGTGATTGACGGTTACTGAGGTTGTACTTTGTTTCTTATTAATCGCTTCAATGCATTTATGCTTTCTTGTTTGTCTACAGTGCGCATCCATAATGGCTTATCGCTGTTGTTAGTTTTGAGAGGGATTTCAAATTTTGGTTTCGGCTTACTCGGTTTTGCAAGAGGGCAAAAATTGCCTTTCAAATAATTTTTCTTCAATCCATAAAACCACCGCTGAGGTGTTGTGGTGATCTTTCCGGATCTCAATGCCTCCGAGAGCTCATCGACAAGCATTTGGTGATCATGTCTAGGTATGTCGTTCAAGAGTTGAACAATCCATGCGCGATCACCATCCTTTAGGCCCTTGGGCAGGCTCAGATTATTCCCGGTAGTCTGTAGTAGTTCTTTTTTTGGTTCTCTTGGTAGTTCTTGGTATGTCATCGCTGTGTCATTCCCCCCGTGACACAACGCTGTCTGGGGTAGGGGTGTCGTAGATGTCATCCCCCCTGTGACAGCGTTGTCAGTGGGGGCCAAGGCTTTTACAGAGGGAAGGTTGATGAAGTATCTATTCGTCGTCTGACCGCCATCGTCACGATATTCTTTTTGGATGGTTAATAGGCCTGCCCGCTCAAATTCCTTAATTTGACGTTGCACTGTTCTGGAGGAAATGCCGCAAAACTTTGCGAGGGTTTGCACTTTTGGCCAGCTTTTTCCGTTTTCGTCCGCATGTTTTGCTAATGCCATCATTACAAGCTTTGCAGTAGGAGAGCCGAATTCGTGCGTCCAGACCCAGTCGTAGGCTTTGTAGCTCATTGCAATTTGCCCTGAGGACTTACCTCAATATCTAAGTTCAACGCATCATTGATCTGCATTGTCCTAAAATATACGCGACGGCCGATCCGGATCATTGCCGGTTTGAGTTTTCGGGAGATGTCAGTGTCGGAATAAAGAGAGACCCTCACTCCATCAGGAGAGCGCCCTAGTAACGTGGCGATGTCTGGAATGCTCATCAAGGGGCCGAAACGGTTAAGTAGATACTCTTCAGTTGTCATGTGTAAGTTCGCAGTGTCTGGAGAAGGTCTGCGAATTCTTGAGGGGTATTGGCGTATTGTCAAACTGGCTAATGCGTCGAAACTACCAATATATAGTATCTTGGTTGATTGATTTATACGTCTTGGTAGTCTTGGGTTGGCTATGTTGGTTTTGAAGTTAAATGGTGGATATCTGATAAGGCCTATATATGCCGGGTGTTAGCTAGTGTTTTTTAGTTTTCGATGATGCGACTATAAAAATAGCCGCATTTTTTCACGATTTTTTATGAGGACTTAGTCATCTTGAGATTTTGTCCAGTTTATCCACCAGATCTTCAGCTCGAAGGTGGGTATATCGCTTGAGCATCTGCATTGACTTATGACCACTGATGGCTGAAACCTCTTGGTCAGATAATCCACCTTCGACAAGCCGACTCACAGCTTCATGGCGCAGGTCGTGAAACCTGAAGTCAGGCAGATCGAGCTTCTTCTTCAGCTGTCCCCAAATTTTAGTGAAGGTATACGGTCGACGTTTCTTGTCCTTTCCAGGCTCACCAAAAAACACCAGGTTGCAGTCGATTGGTCGCACTGGGTTGTCCATCGCAGCTTTGAACACTTCAGTAGCGCGTTTGCTCAGTGGAACTGTTCGGGAAGCGTCGTTCTTTGTGTCTGAGAGGCGTATGACGCGCTTTGCCAAATCCACCTGAGGCCGTCGCAGGGATGAGATCTCAGACGAGCGCATACCCGTTTCCAGGGCGATGCGCACAATCCAACCCAGCATAGGGTTGCTGTGTCGATTCACGGCCGCGAGCAAATGGCGTTCTTCGTCCGACGATAGTCGTCGGTCACGACCATCTCCCGGGCTTGGCTTGCGAATGTTCAGCACTGGATTGAACGTCAGGCCCAATCCCCATTCCTGAATAGCGACGGTGTACAGGTGGCTCAACAGAGCCAGCTCAAGGCGCACAGTATTGTTGCTGATATTTCCATCGCGGCCGGGCTCGTTCAGTCGCTTGTCGCGGTAGCCGGCAATGATTTCAGCGGAGAGGGCGGCAAGAGAGTATTTACCCAGGTGCGCTATGAGCTTCTTGGCTTTGGTGATTTCACCGCGCTGGGTGCTGGGCTTCTTGGTGGGGGTGATGTCGCTCAGGTAGCGCTTGAGTGCAGCCTCAAGGGTCATGCGTTCGGAGCCGCTGCGCCGGATATAGATGCCTTGGACCATTTCGTCTTCGGTACGTCGAGACCAGTCCTCCGCATCACGCTTGGTGCGGAAGGTTTTAGCCACGGTTGGCCAGCCAGTTTTGCGAATCAGAGCCTTCCAGGTGCCGGAAGGAGTTTTGACGAGTGTTGCCATGAGAGGGTGCTCCTAGGCGGCTGGCGAACCAGCACTGTACCTAATTTGTACCCGTGGAGCGTAGGACTGTAAAAACAGGGACCAATCCAAAAGCACAAAAGCCGCGCAGTGCGCGGCTTTGAGTATGGTGGGCCCAGTAGGACTCGAACCTACGACCAAGGGATTATGAGTCCCCTGCTCTAACCAACTGAGCTATAGGCCCTCAGTAGGTCGCGGATTATAGCGATGGTTTCTCGGCAGTGCTATCCGAAAAGTCCGAAACATTCATACGAAGAAACCTAGCGCAGAATTCTTCGGCGCGCAGGGGCAGGCTGACGATGAAACCTTGGATCTGCTCACAACCTTCCAGCGTGAGAAACTCCTGCTGCTCAATGGTTTCAACACCTTCGGCAATCACGGTCAGTTGCATGCTGCGACCTAGGGCGATGATGGCGCGGACGATGGCGGCATCGTGGGGGTCGTCGGGGAGGCCTCGGACGAATGATTGGTCGATCTTGAGGATGTCCAATGGCAGGCGCTTGAGGTAGCTGAGTGACGAATATCCTGTGCCGAAGTCGTCTATGGCCAGTTGGACACCAATTTTTTTTAGCTTGTGCAGCACGGCCAAGGCTTCTTCGGCTTGGCTCATGATGAAATTTTCAGTGATTTCCAGCTGTAGGCAGCCAGGACATAAATTGCATTCTTTAAGCAGCTGTTCGATGCGGCGTAGAAGGTTAGGTTGGCGCAATTGTGCGCCTGCCAGGTTTACGGAGAGTGGTCCAAACGGTTGGTAGGTTTTGTTCCACTCGCACAGTTGACGGCAGGCCTGCTCCAGTACCCAGTCGCCGATTTGCATGATGGTGCCGTTTTCTTCGGCCAACGGGATGAAGTGTTCGGGGGGCACGTCGCCAAATGTGGGATGGTGCCAGCGGATGAGTGCTTCGGCGCCGACGAGACTTTGTGATAGCAGGCTTAATTTCGGCTGATAGTAAAGGCTCAGTTGATTACGCTCGATTGCACGTCTTAGCTCATGCTCCAGCGCGATCCGCTCGCTGGCTTGGGAGGTCAGGTCGCGAGTGTAACTTTCCACTCGGTTGCGGCCTTTGGCTTTGGAGCGGTACATAGCGGCGTCGGCGTTTTTGATTAGCGTCGCAACGTCAGTCCCATCCGCTGGGAACAGGCAGGTACCGATGCTGGCACTGATGAAGAATTCATGCTCTCCCGCTTGAAACGGTGCACCGAAGCAAGCCAGTAGTTTGTTCGCGACGGTTTCTGCGTCGTTGGCATGCAGCAGGCCGGGCAGCAAAATAATAAACTCGTCGCCGCCTAAGCGCGAGACGGTATCGACGTCGCGTAGTTGCTCCTTGAGGCGCAGCGCAATGCCTTTAAGCAGCAGATCGCCTACCGGATGACCTAGGCTGTCATTAATGTGTTTGAAGCGATCCAGATCGAGAAATAGAACTGCACCTTGGCCAATGGCTTCATGGCTGTGACCGAGCGCCGCTTGCAAACGGCTTTCGAATAGGGTGCGATTGGGCAGGCCGGTTAGCGGGTCATGGTGCGCCTGATAGTCGAGGCTCGCTTGGGCATGTTTGAGGCTGGAGATGTCCGCGAACACGGCGACGAAGTGCGTAATGATTTGCTCTGGGTTTCGTACGGCGCTGATAGTCAGCCAGCTGGGATAAAGCTCGCCGTTCTTGCGACGATTGCTGATTTCTCCCTGCCAATGCCCTTCAGCAGTCAGCTGGTACCACATGGCGGCATAAAACGCGCTGTCATGCTGGCCCGAGGCAAGCAATCGGGGGGTCTGGTTGAGGGCCTCTTGTTCGCTGTAGCCGGTGATTTCTGTAAAGGCGCGATTGACTGCGTTGATTCGTTGCTGGGTGTCGGTTATCAATACCCCTTCTGCGGTGCTTTCAAATACGGTAGCAGCCAACAGCAGTTTTTCCTGCATCTGCTGGCGCTCGGTGATGTCTCGAGCAATGGTCAGCATGCAATCTTCGCCACCAATGGGCAGCGGTCTCGCGGAAACTTCACACAGCCTTACTTGGCCGTCCCTTCTGCGGATATGGCTTATAAAGTCGCGCACAAACCCGTCGCGTTTGAGCAGCTTGATCATCTGGTCGCGCTCTTTCAGATCTACCCAGATGCCAAGGTCGATAGTCGAGTTGTCCAAAGACATCGCGCTGATGTAGCCCGTGATGCGGGTAAAACCGTCATTGACCTCAATCAATAGGCCATCGCTTTGACGGGTGATCAGCATTCCGTCTGGGGACGAGTGGAAGGCTTTGGCGAATTTTTCTTCGGAAATTTGTAACTGCTGCTGGGCTTCTTTAAGCGGACTGATATCGCGGACAACTACCACCAGTGCGGGTGTTGAATCCAAGTCGAAGGTTTTGGCTGAAATCAGGCCAGTGAACATTCGGCCATCTACACGCCGAAAAGGCATTTCCAGATTACGAATGCTGCCGCTCTGCAAGCGCATTAACAGGCTAGGACCTATACCGGGTATTCCCCAGATATTCAGGTCGGTGGCGGCTCGACCAATGACCTGATCTGCCTTTAAACCAATCTGCTCTTCGAAGGCTTTGTTAGCTTCGAGTACACAGCCGTCGCACAACCGAGCGATTAGCAGAATGTCGGGGCATTGAGTAAATACCGAGGCAAACTTCCCCTCGGACGAACGCAGAGCATCTTCAGTTTGTTTGGCTTCACTGATGTCGATCATCAGGCCACGCATTATTTTTGCTGAGCCCTGCTCGATCAAGCTGACTATATCGCGAATCCAGATAACTTTTCCGTCGGCGCGAAACACGCGATAGTCCAGGCTATGGCCTCGACCGAGGTGCGTTTCCTGGTCACAAAATTGCTGCGCTTGAATGATATCGCTTGGGTGTACGATGCTTCGCCAAAAACCGGGGCTCAGCCATTGAGCCAATGGATAGCCAAGCAAGGCAACTGCGTGAGGTGATACGTAGCTGTAAGTGTAATCACTGACATTGGCTTCCCACGCGATGGCTGAAAGACTCTCAATGAGGCCTCGATAATGGTATTCGCTGGTTCGCAGGTCTTGTTCAAGCGTGACCCGCCGGTCGATCTCTGTGCTCAATCGGCGATTGATGCGAATGACCACTGCCAGTACGGTAGAGAGTAACAACAGGCCGGGAAGGCCATAGAACAGAAAATCCTGCCAAAACTGGGGGTGATCAAATGAACTTCCGACCCAGCGCTCTTGGATGGCATCAACTTCCGAAGGGCTTAGTTCAGCGAACACCTTGTTCAAAATGCCGACCAATATTTGCTGGCTTTGCGGAACGGCCATAGCCAGTTGATAACGATAGGGCGTCTTGCCGCTGACATAAATGCCGTCCAGTTTGAGCTGGCGCAGGCTCCAGACGCTGGACGCCAGATCACCCACTATCGCGTCAACCTCGTCTGTGGCCAAGGCTTGCAGGGCAGAGCTGACGTTGGGGAAGGGAATCAGATTAAGTTCGGGGTGTTGTGTGCGAAGCAGTTCATGGGGAGCACCGTTTTTAACGACGGCAATCTTCAGGTTTTGTAACTCTTTTACGTTGTGCGGGTGCATCCCGTGTTCGTGAGCGAGGATAACAATCGGGAAATCGAGGTAGGGAAGGGTAAACGACAAGTATCGCTGCCGCTCTGGCGTTGACATAACACCGGGCAGTAGATCGATGTCGCCCGCTTTGGCTCTATTGAGTACCTGATTCCAATTCTCTGACGTAACGGGCTTAAACGTTATGGAAAGGCGTTTTTCAATGAGCGCTACATATTCCGACGCGAGCCCTCGGTGGTTACCTTGTGCGTCGAGAAACTCGAATGGCGGCCATGTACCGTTGACGCCCAGACGAAGTTCCTTGTGTGAGCCAAGCCAGTTTCGCTCCTCATCTGAAAGCGTCAGCGCGTTAGCCGTTACTGTCGTGCCAATCATGTAGAGAAAAATAACGGCCGACAGTCGTGACATGGCGTTCTCAATCCAGGCAGTCAGGAGTGAGACGAGTGTAGTCGGGCCCAAGCCGGTAAGAAGGCGCACGAAAAGTTAATTCTGCATAACGCAAAACCCCCGGCAAGCCGGGGGTTTGGTGTTGCCTGTCTACTTACTCGTCGAGGAACGAGCGCAGGTGCTCGCTTCGCGTCGGGTGCCGCAGCTTGCGCAGTGCCTTGGCTTCGATTTGACGGATTCGCTCACGCGTTACGTCAAACTGTTTACCAACCTCTTCCAGCGTGTGGTCAGTATTCATGTCGATGCCGAAGCGCATACGCAGTACTTTGGCTTCGCGAGCGGTAAGGCCCGAGAGCACTTCGCGCGTCGCTTCTTTGAGGCTTTCGACCGTGGCGACATCGATTGGCGACTGCATAGTCGAGTCTTCGATGAAATCACCCAAGTGCGAATCTTCGTCGTCACCAATCGGCGTCTCCATGGAGATCGGCTCTTTAGCGATCTTCAATACCTTACGGATTTTATCCTCAGGCATTTCCATGCGTTCGCCCAGCTCTTCCGGGGTCGGTTCGCGGCCCATTTCCTGCAACATCTGCCGAGAAATACGGTTGAGCTTGTTGATCGTCTCGATCATGTGCACCGGAATACGAATGGTGCGAGCCTGGTCAGCGATCGAGCGAGTGATCGCCTGACGAATCCACCAGGTAGCATAAGTCGAGAACTTGTATCCACGACGATATTCGAACTTGTCCACCGCTTTCATCAAGCCTATGTTGCCTTCCTGAATCAAATCCAGGAATTGCAGGCCACGGTTGGTGTACTTTTTGGCGATGGAGATCACCAGTCGCAAGTTCGCTTCAACCATCTCTTTCTTCGCGCGGCGGGCCTTGGCCTCCCCGATCGACATGCGACGGTTGATGTCCTTGATCTCGGAAATCTTCAAACCTGTTTCAGTTTCAAGTGCGGTCAGCTTCTGCTGGCAACGCTGGATGTCGACTTGCAAGCGGCCAATAGCTTCAGCGTATTTGCTTTTGCCTTTAGCCAGCGCGTCGGTCCAGCTTTCGTCGACTTCGTTGCCTGGGAACTGGCGAAGGAAGTCGGCGCGCGGCATACGTGCATCACGCACACAAAGCTGCATGATGGCGCGTTCCTGAGCACGTAGCCGCTCAAGAGCACCGCGAACACGCTCGACCAAACCTTCAAACTGTTTAGGAACCAGTTTGATCGGCATGAACAGCAAAGCCAGCGCTACCAGTTCGGCAGTTGCTTGCTTGCTGCCGCGACCATGCTTTTTCAGCACCTTGCGGGCGATTTCCATTTGATCGGAAACCGCACCGAAGCGCGCTGCTGCGATGATCGGGTCAGGGCCGCTTTCAACCTCTTCTTCTTCCTCGGTTGCTCCCTCTTCCTTTTCTTCCTCGTCGTCGTCGCCTTCTGGCTTCGCCGCTTTGGGGTCTACAGGAGGTGGAACCTCGGCGGGAGCCGCGATGCCGTCGTCCGGGTCGATATAACCGCTCAGAACGTCAGAAAGGCGTCCACCTTCGGTCGTGACACGTGTGTACTCGGAAAGAATATGGTCAACCGTGCCAGGGAAGTGCGCAATTGCGCCCATCACTTCACGGATGCCTTCTTCAATACGCTTGGCGATTTCAATTTCGCCTTCACGAGTCAGAAGCTCGACCGTACCCATTTCACGCATATACATGCGCACGGGGTCGGTGGTGCGACCAATGTCGGTCTCGACTGCCGCCAACGCTGCGGCCGCTTCTTCTGCGGCCGCCTCATCGGTGTCAGCTTGGGCCAACAGTAGTGCATCCGCATCCGGGGCACTCTCGAATACGTTGATCCCCATGTCGTTAATCATGCGGATGATGTCTTCCACTTGCTCCGGATCTGAAATATCTTCGGGCAGGTGGTCGTTGACCTCCGCGTAAGTCAGGTAACCCTGCTCACGACCTCGGGTGATCAACTCTTTGAGGCGAGACTGCTGTTGCGCTTTTCCGGACATAACACCCTATCCACTGAAGGTCTTGGCGGGCAAAAAACAAGCCGAGGATTATACCCGAGCTATGACCTCACGCGCCAGTTGAGGTCGGGTTTTGTGCAGGAACTTTGCGATTTAACAGAGCAAGAAGCTGAATTTTCTCTTCAGCACTCAGCCCTGCCTGTTTTTCTTTCCTGATTAGCTGTTCAAGACTGCGCTCGCGTTGGCGGACGGATAACCTAGTTATAGTGTCGAAAAACTGTTGTTCAAGGTTGTCGGCCTCAATCAGCCATTCTTTCTCTGCTAATGCGCGTAACAGTCGGCCTTGTTCTGTGCCATGCCAGCGCGCAATCAATTGAAGTGAACGCAGCTTCGGATTTTTCTGCAGTGCTTCAAGCAGAGCGACCAGTAATTGCGCGTAAATATGATCTTCTGCAGCAAAGTGGCTGGCATCTTCGACTTTCTCTGCCAGTTGCGGATGATGTAGAAGCGTTCTGAGTGCGGTCAGTGTCGGCGGTTCTACTGTCGCGGGAGTACGAGGTCCACGGGGTTCGAAGTCAGGTCGTTTGCCCTTCTTGTCCCAAGGTTTTTTATCCCACTTTTTCTGACCACTGGTTTTGTTGACCCATTCCGGCTGCGCTTCATAAGCATTAGTTGGCTGAAAATCAGCGTAGTCCGGTAGGGCATCATAGTCGATGTTAGGGTCGTAACTAGCCAAGGCCGCTTGCGGGGCGCTCTGCACCAGCTGATGCATGTCTTGGGTATTGAGCCCGGTTATTTCACTCAGGCGCTGCCGCATGAGTGTGCGTAAGTTGGCGCCCGGCACTTTGTCGATCAGCGGCGCGGCCAAGGTTGCCATATGGGCTTTGCCCTCCAGCGAACGCGGGTCGGCTTCTTTGGTCAACTGCTCGAAGAAGTAGTCAGCCAGCGGTTGCGCGTGCTGATTGATCCGCGCCTTGAACGCGTCTGTCCCTTCTGAGCGGACCAACGTGTCCGGATCTTCACCCTCGGGCAGGAACAAAAAGCGTGCGCGGCGTCCATCCTGAAGGCTCGACAGCGCTGCCTCGAGGGCGCGCCAAGCGGCATTACGGCCCGCTTGATCGCCGTCAAAACAAAACAGTACGTTGGGTACCACTCGAAAAAGCTTTTTCAGGTGGTCTTCGCTGGTAGCGGTGCCTAGCGTGGCCACGGCATTGCGCAAGCCTTGTTGGGCGAGGGCGATGACGTCCATGTAACCCTCGACGACGATTATTTCATCGAGGCTGCGGTTGTACTTTCGCGCTTCGAACAAGCCGTACAGCTCTTGTCCTTTATGAAATACCGGCGTTTCCGGTGAGTTCAAATACTTGGGTTTGTCATCGCCCAGTACCCGGCCGCCAAAGGCGATGACGCGTCCGCGACTGTCGCGGATGGGGAACATCACGCGGTCACGAAAACGGTCGTAGCGTTTGCCGGTCTCGGCATTTTCGATCAGCAGGCCCGCATCGATCATGGTCTTCTGCTGAAGCGTGTCACTGCTCAAGTGTTTGTGCAGGTTGTCCCAGCCGGGTGGAGCAAAGCCAAGGCCGAAATCGCGAGCGATTTCACCTGACAAGCCACGACCTTTCAAATAGTCGACGGCGGCTTTGCGTGTCGGATGGCTTTTCAGTGCCTGACGATAAAATTCGGCGGCTGCCGTCAGCAGCGGGTAAAGCGGTGAGTCGGTTGGCTGACGGGGCTTTTGTCCTTTAACGCTCTGCTCGCGCGGCACTTCCATGCCTGCGGCTTTAGCAAGTTCTTCAACGGCCTGGGGGAAATCCAGGTTGTCGTGATCCATCATGAAGCCCAGTGCGTTGCCACCTGCGCCGCAGCCAAAGCAATAATAAAACTGCTTGTCGGGGCTGACACTAAACGATGGGGTTTTTTCTTTGTGAAACGGACAGCAGGCGCTGTAATTTTTCCCGGTTTTCTTCAATTGCAGACGTGAGCTGACAACATCGACAATGTCGGTGCGGTTCAGAAGGTCGTCAATGAAGCTCTGGGGAATTAGCCCTGCCATGGCGTTCTCATTATCAGACTGCTCGCCAGCAAACTCGCGGCGAAACTAAAACGTAACAACAACGGCCATTGCGGGCCAGTGTGTTCACTAAGCTGACATTGGGAGACGCTGCCTGATTGAACTCCTCGCGAAGATCAATTAGGCGTGCTCGTCATATGCATTGGTCATTGTCAGTGTAGACGTGATCAATACCGCCTGAGTCTTTTCGGAATCAGAGCTGACGTATTTTGACGGGATTTGTCCGAGTCGCAGTCAGCGTGCACCGGCGGCTTAGACAGCTTCTGTCAATAAAGCGTGGGGCTTTATATGCAACTGCCAACAGCCCGGCTTGGAAGGCCGGGCTTGGCAGAAGCTTGCGACGGTTGTCTGTAAATTAATACAGACGAACGGCGCGGCGCTGTTCGCGCTGTACTTTCTTGGCATGACGCTTAACAGCGGCTGCTGCTTTACGCTTACGCTCAGAAGTCGGCTTCTCGTAAAATTCGCGGCTACGAACTTCAGCCAGAACACCGGCTTTTTCGCAGGAGCGCTTGAAACGACGCAGAGCTACGTCGAAGGGTTCGTTCTCTTTAACTTTGACGGCTGGCATCCAGAGCTACCTTCTTTCATTACCGGGGTCAACGTCTGGTGCAAAACTGCACTTAAGTACGTCGGTTTTTAAGGGTTGCGGATGTTAACCCCTCATTGAGAGGAATGCAAAGCCTCTGATCGAAAAGCGCTGGTCGGCGCATAGAGCGGCGACTATTATGCGCGCCTTCGATTCAGCCTCTGAAAGGCGCAAACCCATGCTAGTACTGGGATTAGAGACATCGTGCGACGAAACGGGTGTCGCACTATACGACAGTGAAAAAGGATTGCTGGCCGACGCGTTATTCAGCCAGATCGATCTACATCGGGCGTATGGTGGCGTTGTGCCTGAATTGGCGTCAAGGGATCACGTCAAGCGGATGTTGCCGTTAATTCGGCAGGTATTGGCCGAAGCCGAGTGTGCGGCCACCGATATCGATGCCATCGCGTACACGGCTGGTCCGGGCCTGGTGGGTGCCTTATTGGTAGGTGCGTCGTGTGCCCAAGCGCTGGCATTTGCTTGGGATATTCCCGCGCTGGGTGTGCATCACATGGAAGGGCACTTGCTGGCACCTATGCTGGAGGAGCGACCACCAGAATTTCCGTTCGTCGCTTTGTTGGTGTCTGGCGGCCATACACAACTGGTCCGCGTCGACGGCATTGGTGTTTACGAGTTGATGGGCGAGACGCTGGACGATGCGGCGGGTGAGGCATTCGACAAGACGGCGAAGATGATGGGTCTGCATTATCCCGGCGGTCCAGAAATCGCAAGGCTGGCCAGTCAGGGTGTACCGGGGCGTTTTGTTTTTCCGCGCCCTATGACTGATCGGCCAGGCTTGGATTTCAGTTTCAGTGGGTTGAAGACCTCCGCTCTGAACATCTGGCAACAGCGGCAAAGTGCTGGAGACGACGGTGAGCAAACCCGTTGCGACATCTCTCTGGCCTTCCAGCATGCGGTGGTAGAGACTTTGACCATCAAGTGCAAGCGCGCACTCAAGCAAGCCGGTCTCAAACGACTGGTCATCGCTGGTGGCGTGAGTGCTAACAAGGCTTTGCGCGCGTCGCTGGAAAAAATGCTCGGCGAGCTAAAAGGCGAGGTGTTCTATGCGCGGCCCGAGTTCTGCACCGATAACGGTGCGATGATCGCGTTCGCCGGGTGTCAGCGTTTGCAAGCCGGGCAAAAAGAAGCACTGAGTATCAGTGTGCAGGCGCGGTGGCCCATGGAGCAACTGACTGGGTTGTAATGGGTGTCAAAGCGGGGGCTTCGCGAACTTTCAGAAATGCCGTTCGCGCCCTGTCAGCAGGTCGCGTAAATTACCGCGATGGCGCCATACGATAAGTACGGTGAGAAGGCTCATGGGCAGCAGCGCTTGCGGCTCCTGCCAAGCCAGCACTGGCAAAGTCAGTGGCAGCGCAATCAGCGCGGCAAGTGAGCTTGTACGAGTCAGCAGTAATACCAGCACCCAGGCGCAGAACGCTACGGCAGCGGCGGGTGGATAGAGGCCTACCAGCACGCCGGCGGCTGTTGCAACGCCCTTGCCGCCACGAAAGTGAAAGTACACTGGAAAAAGATGACCGAGCACGGCGCAAATACCTATCCATGCTTGTTCTTGTAGGTTGAGACCAAGCAGTTTGGCGGCGAGCACGGCAAGCAGGCCTTTGCACAAGTCGCCGATGAGGGTCAATGCCGCGAGTTTTTTGCCGGCCAGGCGCAACATATTGGTCGCGCCGGCGTTCTTTGAACCACTGGCGCGCGGGTCTGGGCTGCCGGTGAGTTGGCTGAGCCAGATAGCGAAGGACAGTGAGCCAAGTAGGTAGGCAAGGATTGCAAGTAACCAGAACATGCTAACCACTCCGGGCGAGTTTGCCCTGATTCTAACGGCGCATTGCGCCCTTGTCGTGCAGCGGAGAACAGTGCTTGGACAGAGTTTTCATCGAGGGTCTGGAAGTCGATACCGTTATCGGTGCCTACGACTGGGAGCGTGGCATTCGCCAGTGCCTGCGTCTCGACCTGAGCTTTGCTTGGGACAATCAGCCTGCTGCGGCAGGTGATGACCTGAGTAAAGCGCTCGATTACGCCAGCGTTTCGGCGCGAATTCAGGTCTTTGCCGAACAGGCACAATTTCAGTTGGTGGAGACGTTCGCCGAGCGGCTAGCCGAGGTGCTGATGAGTGAGTTCCATATTCCTTGGATGCACCTCAGATTGACCAAGCCCGGCGCCGTTGCAGCGGCGTCGGGCGTGGGCGTGGAGATCGAGCGCGGATGCCGCTAACTCAGATATTCCTTGGTTTGGGCAGCAATATAGAGCGCGAGAAAAACCTGCACGCGGGACTCGAGGCGCTCGACGGTTTTTTGCTGGGCGTTACCTGTTCTTCGGTATTTGAAAGCCAGCCGGTAGGTATCAAAAGCGGTCCATTTTTCAATCTGGTGGTGACGGCGTACACCGATCTGTCACTGATAGAACTAGACCGTCGTTTGAAGTTAATCGAAGCGGACAATGGCCGTTACGCCCCTGAGCGTAAGGGCTTGCCGTTGGACATTGATGTGCTCCTGTTTGGCGAGCAGGTCGGTAATTTCGATGGCCTGATCTTGCCTCGCGCAGAAATTCTCAAAAATGCCTTTGTTCTATGGCCACTGTCGTTAATCGCGCCGGGACGGCTGCATCCTGGGGTTAATAAGACGTTTGATGTGTTATGGCGAGAGTCGCGAATTGACCAGGTGTTGGCGCCGGTTTCGTTTGAGTGGCGCGGGCGGCAATTGACCTCTTAGGCAATAGTGGTGTCGAATTTATTCAGGGATAGGTTACCTCCCGGCGACGTCAATGCCAGATTTGACGCCGTTCAGAATGAATTCGGTCCGCAGATCGAAGCTAGCTTCGCAGGCTAATCGAGCCAGTTGTCTTTGTACGTTTTGACTGCGTTCAGGCGTTCACGTTTTAGCGCTTCACCCAGCTGGGGCCCTTCAAATCCATGCTCGCGCAACGGCTGTACCGGCACACCTCGCGCTGCGTTAGCCGCGCCGCGAAGATAGTCCGCTTGTGGATAATTGCGCAGTTCGAATCCAAGCCGACCCCGCGCATCCATTTCGCAGGCAGCGATAAATTCTTCGAAGCGCTGCGGTCGACGATAGATATCGAAGCTTTGCAGCAGCTCGAACAAAGTTGATGCTTTCAGTTCAATGGCTCGGTGACTATGCGTGTGGTACTGACCGACCAGCAGCGCCAGCTCCTGGCATTCACGCGGCACCTTGAACCGCGTATTGACCGCTTTAATCAGGCGCAGCCCGGTGTGTTCGTGCGCGATATGTCTTGGCCATTCGTTCTTAGGTGTTAAACCTTTGCCCGCATCATGCAGTAGGCAAGCCCAGCGGACGCTCAAAGGTTGGTGATGAATGGCTGCCTGCTCCAAAACACTGAGGACATGCTCGCCGGTATCAATTTCGGGATGGTGAACGGCTGGTTGCGGTACTCCAAACAGCGCATTTATTTCGGGCAATAACTCCTCCAATGCACCGCATTCTCGCAGTACGCGGATAAACACTTGCGGTTGGTTCTCCATTAGTGCGCGAGAGATTTCTTTCCAGCAACGCTCGGCCGTCAGCGCTTGTAATTCGCCTGACTCACTGATCTGTCGCATCAGCAATAGGGTTTCGGACGCAATTGTAAAACCATCGGGGGCGTAACGGGCGGCGAAGCGAGCGACGCGGAGTACCCGTAATGGATCTTCTGCGAACGCCGGAGAAACGTGACGTAAAATTCGGAGTTTTAGGTCTTTTTTGCCGTTATAGGGGTCGGTTAGATTTCCATCAATATCCTCCGCAATCGCGTTCACGGTTAAATCTCGCCGGACCAAATCGTCCTCAAGCGTTACTTCTGGACTCGCATGGAAGGTGAAGCCGCCGTAGCCAATGCCGCTTTTTCGTTCAGTACGGGCGAGGGCATATTCCTCACCGGTTTTGGGGTGCAGGAACACTGGGAAGTCCGAGCCAACCGGGCGATACCCCTTGTCGAGCATTTCATCGGCAGTGGCCCCAACGACGACCCAGTCAGTGTCGGCCACTGCTTTACCGAGAAGGCGATCACGCACCGCCCCGCCTACTTTATAAATTTGCATAAAAAACCTCCGTAAGCGCGACAGGATAAACCTTTGAGTCGTTACTTACGGAGGCAAAAGCGAAAAAACAATGGTTATGGGGGCAAGGAGCAAAGCTCAAGCTACCGGTAAAAACTTGAGGCCTGCCTCTTATGTCTTATAAGTGAACGACCGCCAAATCGAGCCGGGGATATTCACTATCAGCGTGGTCGCCTCTTGGCGGGACATGATGGGTCTTCATAATTTGATCGCCCTGCAACGTCTCCAGATGAATATCAAAGCCCCATAGGCGATGCAGGTGTTTAAGCACCTCGTCAGTGGAGTCACCCAGCGGTTTACGGTCATGTTGTTGATGACGTAGCGTCAGCGAGCGGTCGCCGCGTCGGTCGATGCTGTAGATTTGAATGTTAGGCTCGCGATTACCCAAGTTGTATTGGGCCGCCAATGTTTCACGAATCGTCTTATATCCGGGTTCATCATGAATGGCCGGCACTAGCAGATCATCCTTTTGGTCGTCGTCCATGATGCTGAACAACTTGAGGTCTCGAATTACCTTGGGCGACAAATATTGCAGGATGAAGCTTTCGTCCTTGAAGCTGCTCATGGCGAACTTAATGGTGGCCAACCAATCGCTGCCAGCGATGTCCGGAAACCAGTGGCGGTCTTCATCGGTAGGATGCTCGCAAATGCGTCGGATATCCCGGTACATGGCAAACCCTAACGTATAGGGGTTAATGCCGCTGTAGTAAGGACTGTCGAACCCTGGTTGGTAAACAACGCTGGTGTGCGACGTCAGGAACTCCATCATGAAACCATCGGTGACGAGGCCTTCATCGTAGAGATCATTCATTAGCGTGTAGTGCCAGAAGGTTGCCCAGCCCTCGTTCATGACCTGAGTCTGACGCTGTGGGTAGAAATACTGCGCAATTTTGCGAACGATCCGCACCACTTCACGCTGCCACGGTTCAAGCAGTGGCGCGTGTTTTTCGATGAAATAGAGGATGTTTTCCTGAGGTTCGACAGGGAAGCGAGCATTGTCCTTCTCGCTATTTTTATCTGCACTTTTCGGAATGGTGCGCCACAGATCGTTGATCTGCTTCTGCAAATGTTCCTCACGGTCTTTCTGCCGACGGCGTTCTTCCTCGGCAGAAATCGGATAGGGACGTTTGTATCGGTCAACTCCGTAGTTCATCAGTGCGTGGCAGGAATCCAGTAAATCTTCCACTGCATCAATGCCATGGCGTTCCTCGCACTGCATGATGTACTGCTTGGCGAACACCAGATAATCAATAATCGAACTGGCGTCCGTCCAGGTGCGGAACAGGTAATTGCCCTTGAAGAAGCTGTTATGTCCGTAGCAGGCGTGCGCCACCACCAATGCCTGCATACAAATGGTGTTCTCTTCCATCAAGTAAGCGATGCATGGATCGGAGTTGATCACGATCTCGTACGCCAGGCCCATTTGGCCTCGGCTATAGGACTTCTCGGTACTGAGGAAGTGTTTGCCGTAGGACCAATGGTGATAGCCCAGCGGCATGCCGACAGACGCATAAGCGTCCATCATCTGCTCGGCAGTGATCACCTCGATCTGGTTGGGGTAAGTGTCCAGCGCATAACGTTCGGCAATGCGGCTGATTTCCCGGTCGTAGGCCTGGATCAGCTCGAACGTCCATTCTGAACCCGTGGACAGCGGTTGACGCTTCTGCTCTCTAGCGGTCATGTCGCTAACCTGCGCTGGAAGAGTTCTCGGAATACCGGATAAATATCACCGGCAGATACCAGCTGTTGCTGGGCAAACGTGTCGGGGAATGCGTCATTGATGCGTTCGTATTCGAACCACAGCGCTTGGTGTTCGCGTGGAGTGATTTCTACATAAGTGTAGTACTGCACGAAGGGCATGATCTGCCTGATTAAAATATCGCGACAGATCGGTGAGTCATCGTTCCAGTTATCGCCGTCAGAAGCTTGGGCCGCGTAAATGTTCCATTCGTTCGTCGGGTAGCGCTCGGCCATGATCTCCTGCATCAGTTTCAGTGCGCTGGAAACAATGGTGCCGCCGGTTTCCCGTGAATAAAAAAACTCCTCTTCATCCACTTCGCGCGCGCTGGTGTGGTGGCGGATGAACACGACTTCGATCTTGTCGTAGTTACGCTTGAGGAACAGATACAACAGAATGAAAAAGCGTTTTGCAATGTCTTTAGTTGCTTGAGTCATGGAGCCAGAAACGTCCATTAAGCAAAACATGACCGCTTTGGAGCTGGGGCTGGGTTGTTTGACCAGCAGATTGTATTTAAGGTCAAAAGTATCTAAATAAGGCACCCGATGGATGCGCGTTTTCAATCGCTCTATTTCGGCTTCCAAGTCGCGAATATCGCCGAAATTGTCCGGCTCTTCACGCTTCATGCGTTCCAGCTCGGTGATTGATTCACGCAACTTAGCGCGGCTGCTGCCCGAGAGTGCAATGCGTCGTGCGTGGGCTGAACGTAGGGTTCGGATGATATTGATGCGCGACGGGTTGCCTTCGTTGCTAATGCCGGCCCGCACTGTTTTGAACGTGTCGGTACCCGTCAGGTTGCGTTTTACCAAGTTAGGAAGCTCAAGGTCTTCAAACATGAACTCCAGAAACTCTTCCTGGCTAATCTGAAACACGAACTCGTCGGTGCCTTCGCCGGAATTGCTTGCTTTGCCTGGGCCTTTTCCACCGCCGCCGCCCTGAGGCCTGGCGATGTGCTCGCCCGTGGTAAATTCTTTATTACCGGGATGGACGACGGTTTGCTTACCACCGCGCCCGTGGTGCAGAACGGGTTCGTCGATGTCACGCCCGGGAATACTGATCTGTTCGCCGTGTTCCATGTCAGTGATGGAGCGGCGACTGACGGCTTCTTCGACTGCTTTTTTAATGTGGTCACGGTATCGCCTCAGGAAGCGCTGGCGATTCACCGTGCTTTTATTTTTGCCATTGAGACGTCGGTCGATCACATAACTCATACGTGGCCCTCCGGGCAGCATTAAGTTACAAGCTTCAAGCCGTAAGCTGGAAGCTTAAAGACAAGCGGTCAGCCGCAATAAGCGCAGGCACGCCCGCGTGCACGTACCTGTGGCTTGCAACCTACCGCTTGCCGCTGCCTTATTGCGATTTTCTAACCCGCAGATACCACTCGGACAGCAGCCGTACCTGTTTGTCGGTGTAACCACGCTCGACCATTCGCGTAACGAAGTCGTTGTGTTTTTGCTGATCCTCTTTGCTGGCTTTGGCGTTGAAGCTGATGACTGGCAGCAGATCCTCCGTGTTCGAGAACATTTTCTTCTCGATGACGACCCGCAGCTTTTCGTAGCTGAGCCAAGTAGGATTTTTGCCGTTGTTATTGGCTCGAGCACGCAGCACGAAGTTAACGATTTCGTTGCGGAAATCCTTCGGATTACTAATGCCAGCCGGTTTCTCGATTTTTTCCAGCTCCTCGTTCAGCGCAACTCGGTTAAGAATTTCACCGGTTTCAGGATCACGATATTCCTGATCCTGAATCCAGAAGTCTGCATAAAGCACGTAGCGGTCAAAAATGTTTTGTCCGTATTCGCTGTAGGACTCCAGGTACGCGGTCTGGATTTCCTTGCCGATGAACTCGATGTACCGCGGCGCCAAATACTCTTTGATAAAGCGCAGGTAGCGCTCACGGGTCTCGGCCTGGAACTGTTCCTGCTCGATTTGTTGTTCCAGTACGTACAGCAGATGCACGGGGTTGGCCGCGATTTCGTGCGGATCGAAGTTAAAGACTTTCGACAAAATCTTGAACGCGAAGCGCGTTGACAGGCCATTCATGCCTTCATCCACGCCTGCGTTGTCGCGGTACTCCTGAATTGATTTGGCCTTCGGATCAGTGTCTTTCAGGTTTTCGCCATCGTAAACGCGCATCTTCGAATAGATGTTCGAGTTCTCAGGCTCCTTGAGACGTGACAGCGTGGTGAATTGCGCGAGCATTTTCAGGGTGTCGGGCGCGCAGTGGGCTTTGGCCAGGGAGCTGTTGAAGAGCAGCTTGTCATAAATTTTAATTTCATCACTGACCCGTACGCAGTACGGCACTTTGACGATGTAAATCCGGTCAATGAAGGCTTCGTTGTTCTTGTTATTGCGGAAACTGTGCCATTCCGATTCGTTGGAGTGGGCCAACAGGATGCCGGTGAACGGGATCGACCCGAGCCCTTCGGTGCTGTTGTAGTTACCTTCTTGGGTGGCGGTAAGCAGAGGGTGCAAGACCTTAATCGGCGCCTTGAACATTTCGACGAATTCCATCAGGCCTTGGTTAGCCCGGCAGAGTGCGCCCGAGTAGCTGTAAGCGTCGGCGTCGTTTTGTGGGAATTCTTCCAATTTGCGAATATCGACCTTACCGACCAACGCAGAAATATCCTGGTTGTTTTCATCGCCGGGTTCGGTTTTCGCTACGGCAATTTGATTCAAAATAGATGGGTACAGTTTGACCACTTTGAATTGGCTGATGTCGCCCCCGAACTCAGCCAGACGTTTGGTCGCCCACGGCGACATGATCGTACTGAGGTAGCGTCGGGGAATACCGAAGTCCTCTTCGAGGATCTCGCCATCTTCGGTGGCATTGAACAAGCCCAACGGCGATTCAAATACCGGAGAACCCTTAATGGCATAGAACGGTACTTTTTCGATCAGCTGTTTGAGTTTTTCTGCCAGCGAGGACTTACCGCCGCCCACCGGGCCGAGCAGATAGAGGATTTGTTTCTTCTCCTCCAGGCCCTGAGCGGCGTGGCGGAAGTAAGAGACGATCTGGTCAATGCACTCTTCCATGCCATGGAAGTCTTCGAACGCCGGGTAGCGACGAATCACTTTGTTGGAAAATATGCGCGACAACCGAGAGTTGGCCGACGTGTCGAGCAACTCAGGTTCGCCGATAGCCAACAGAAGACGTTCTGCTGCTGACGCGTAAGCACTGCGATCACTTTTGCAGAGCTCAAGATACTCCTGTAGCGAGAGCTCTTCCTGACGTGTTGATTCGAAGCGTTGTTGGAAGTGGCTAAAAATACTCATGACGTCACCTCGCTCGATACGTTGAGCCGGCGGCGGATCGTCAGTCGATGCTGGCATGCAGCTGAAAAGTCCAGATGCAGTTTACCCCCCAGAACACCATAAAATTACTACCGATGACCCGCGCGCCGGTGTACCGGCTCTCCCCTGATTTGGATGGCCTGAGGTTAAGGATAGTTCGGAATTACAGAGATCAACGAGTATTGATTGATTAGTAACGCTAGCCGTTCGTCAGTTTGCTTGCGAGCCCGCTCAGGGTGCGGGATAGAAGGGGGGTAAAAAAAATATTTCAACGCGCCTGAACGGTTTCATCGGGATAGGTATTTCGCCATAGCTCGAAACCGCCGTCCATGCTGTAGACATCCGAAAAACCTTGGCCGATGAGGTAGGCGGCAGCGCTTTGGCTGGAGTTGCCGTGATAGCAAACTACCACTAAAGGCTTGTCCAAGTCGGCGTTGGCAATGAAGTCGGCCATAGAGTGGCTATCCAGATGCTGCGCGCCAGGAATGTGATTGGCTGCATATGTCTGTTGATCTCGGACATCGACCAGTACTGCGCCTTCTTCAAGTAGCAAGTGGGCGTGTGCAGGGGGGATGCGTTTGAATTCGGTCATAATCGGAACTCCTGATGACTAGCAACGAGTAGATTTTAACCCTTGCTAATGGTGTGTAGGCCAATGCGCTTTGATGAGACTGGATTAGCGTCGGCCATCCCCTTAGCATCGCATTCGCAGCTATGGCGTTCGAGAGTATCAACGTTAAGTAGTGTCATTGCACCGCCCCAGACGCAGCCGGTATCGAGGGCAAATATGCCGGGTTCGGTGCATTTGCCTTCAAGTGCGGCCCAGTGTCCAAAAATTATTTTTTGGCCTTTAGTCTTGCGTTCCGGGTGACTGAACCAAGGGGCGTAACCTGGGAGGGCGGTACCAACACCTTCTTTGGTTTTCAGATCAAGGGTTCCGTCACTGGTGCAAAAGCGCATGCGGGTAAAATAGTTGGTGATTACCCGTAAGCGGGTTACGCCTTGCAAGCTGGACTGCCATTTGGCGGGCTCGTTGCCGTACATGCCATCGAGAAACGGCTCGACTAAATTGTCATCGCGCAGAGCAGATTCAACTTCTTTAGCATACGAAAGGGCTTTGTTTAGTGTCCATTGTGGGGCGATTCCCGCATGAACCATCGCAATTTTACGCACCGGGTCGTAGTGCATTAGTTTCTGTTGGCGCAGCCATTCAAGTAATAGGTCGCGGTCGGCGGCTTCGAGCACCTCGCGCAACGTGTCGTTCTTCTTTAGCCGCTCGATAGTACGAGCTGCGGCCAGCAAATGCAGATCATGATTGCCCAAAACACATACTAGCGAATTGCGCATGCCGTAGAGGAAACGCAAGGTCTCCAGCGAGGCCGGGCCACGGTTTACCAGATCCCCTACTAACCAGAGGTGGTCCTTGGTCGGATCAAAGGCAACGTGTTCAAGCAAACACTGCAGCGGTTCCAGACAGCCTTGAAGGTCACCTACGGCATACACTGCCATCAGTGCAGGGCGCCCGGCATGGCCAGACGAAATGGGGCTATCACGGCGTCGAAGCGCTTACCGTCTTCTGCAAGCATTTGATAACTTCCCTGCATATTGCCGACTTTAGTCATCATTACGGTGCCGCTGCTGTAGGTATGGCTGTGCCCCGACTTGATCAGGGGTTGCTGCCCAACTACACCATCGCCACGAACTTCCTCGACATGGCCATCACCGTCGGTGATGACCCAGTGCCTGGAAAGCAACTTGGCCGGTAACTCTCCACTGTTATGAACGGTGACCGTGTATGCAAAAGCAAAACGATTTTGCTCGGGTTGTGACTGCTCTACGAGGAAGCGCGTAACGACGCTGACGTCTACTTGATAGCGAGGATCGGACATGCAATACGCCTTAAAAGCAAAAGCGGAAAAATTCGGACAATACCGGTGAAATTCAGTTTAGGGCATTCTCAACATAAAAAAAGCCGAGATAAAAACCAATCCTTGTTAGCAATGTGCCGGCCGTTGGCCTCGATGAAGGCCTTGGGCTCTACTCGGTGATAGGTTGATCACTGAGTTTATCCGCGAGTCGGACGAAGGCGGCGAGATCCAGTTGTTCAGGTCGCAGACTGCCATCGACGCCAGCAGCAATGATCTCGTCGTTGGTCAGCAGAGCTTTTAGGGTATTGCGCAAGGTTTTCCGACGCTGGTTAAAGGCTTCGCGGACAACACGCTCAAGCGCACGGTGATCCTTTGCCGGGTGTGGCAAGATTTCATGTGGTACCAGACGGACAATCGCTGAGTCAACTTTCGGCGGCGGGTTGAACGCACCGGGGCCAACGTTGAACAAGTGTTCAACGCGGCAATGGTACTGGACCATGATCGACAGGCGGCCGTAGTCACCACCGCCTGGGCCTGCAGCCATGCGTTGAACCACTTCTTTTTGCAGCATGAAGTGCATGTCGCGAATCAAGCCCGCGTTTTGCAACAGCAAGAAGATGAGCGGTGTCGAGATGTTGTATGGGAGGTTTCCCACTACGCGCAAGCTACTCGGTGCAGCATTCAGGCTGGTGAAGTCGAACTTCAATGCATCACCTTGATGCAAACGAAAGTTGGGCTTACTCCCGAATTGGTGAATCAGAATTGGGATCAAATCCTTGTCCAACTCAACCACGTCCAGTTGCGCATCGCTGCTCAGCAGGCCTTCGGTCAGGGCGCCTTGGCCCGGCCCGATTTCCAGTAAACGGTCTTCCGGTTTTGCACGAATAGCCCGCAGGATTTTGTCGATTACGCCAGCGTCGTGCAGGAAGTTTTGTCCAAAACGCTTACGCGCCTTGTGTTGAAATAACTCGGTCATTGACGGGTCTCGGCCATCTGATAGGCGGTTTCCAGGGCAACCTTCAAACTGCCGGTATCGACCTTGCCACTGCCAGCTAGATCCAGCGCGGTGCCATGATCCACCGACGTGCGGATGATCGGCAGGCCGAGGGTCACGTTGACGGCGGCGCCGAAACCTTTGTACTTCAGTACAGGCAAACCCTGGTCATGGTACATCGCCAGCACTGCATCGCAGTGCTCCAGATATTTGGGGGTAAACAGAGTGTCGGCAGGCAGCGGGCCCCGTAAATCAAGGCCCTCGCTGCGCAGGCGCTCCAGAGTAGGTTCAATAATGTCGATTTCTTCGCGGCCCAAATGGCCACCTTCTCCGGCATGAGGGTTAAGCCCGCAGACCAGAATACGTGGTTGGGCGATGCCGAATTTATGGACTAAGTCGGCGTGCAGTATTCGCGTGACCCGCTCGAGGCGCTCAGAAGTGATCGCGTCAGCAACAGCACGCAATGGCAAGTGAGTCGTGACCAGCGCAACCCGCAAGTCCCCGGTAGCGAGCATCATCACAACCTGTTCGGTGTGCGTCAGGTCGGCCAGGAATTCGGTATGGCCTGAAAAAGGAATGCCGGAGTCGTTGATCACACCCTTGTGCACAGGGGCGGTGATCATTCCCGCAAAGTCGCCGTCGATACAGCCTTGTCCTGCACGGGCCAGGGTTTGCAGCACGAACGCTGCGTTGGCTTTATTCAGCTCCCCGGCAACGACGCTTATATTCAGCGGCGTATCCCATACATACAGGCTGCCTGCCGGGGCGGGTAGGTCTGGCCAAGCGTCAGGCGTTACCCTGATTAAATTGACAGCCACGCCCAGTTGCACGGCCCGCTCGATAAGCAGATCGTGGCTGGTAATGGCAATCAGGGGGTGCGGCTGAGGGTGTGACGCGAGCAACAGGCATAGGTCTGGACCTATGCCTGCCGGCTCGCCGGGTGTTAGAGCAAAACGTTTTGCTTTCACTTTGTTGCCTGGTCAGCCTGGTCTGGCTGATCGGCAGGAGGAAGCTTGATTTCAACGTAAGCTTCATCACGAATCTGGCGTAGCCAGGTTTGCAGCTCTTCATCGTATTTACGATTACGTAACGCAGTTTTGGCTTGTTCTTCACGCGCTTCGGTACTGCTGTCGGTAGCGCGACGGCCAAGGACTTCCAGGATGTGCCAACCGTAAGCAGTCTTGAACGGTTTGGACAACACACCTACTGGGCTGTCGGCCATGACAGCGCGGAATTCCGGCACCAGTTGGTTCGGATCAACCCAATTCAGATCGCCGCCGTTGAGCGCCGAGCCAGGGTCTTCGGAGAAACTTTTTGCCAACTCACTGAAATCTTCGCCATTTTTGATGCGCTCATACAAGCGCTCAGCCAGGCGATGAGTTTCGTCTTCGCTACGAATTTCACTCGGTTTGATCAGGATGTGGCGAACGTGAACTTCGTCTTTCATCTGTGCTTGGCCCTGGCCGCCGCGCTTTTCCATCAGTTTCAAAATAATAAAACCGCCGGGAGTGCGCGTGGGTTGGGTGATGTCACCAACTGTCATGTTGCTGAGCAACGTGTCAAAGGGAGGTGGCAACTGCGCGCCTTTGCGCCAGCCCATATCACCGCCGTCGAGCGCATTGTCGCTTTTGGATTTAGCGATGGCCAACTGGCTGAAGTCAGCGCCCTTCTTAAGCTGCTGGTAAATATCCTGAGCTTGATGGCTCGCGGCCTGGATGGCGTCCGAGGAAGCACTGTCCGGGGTCGCGATCAGAATGTTGGCGAGGTGATACTCCTCGGACATTTGCATCTTGCCCATGTCGGATGCCAAGAAGTTTTTCACTTCTTGCTCCGACACTTGAATGCGCTCTGCCACTCGACGTTGACGGACGCGGCTGATGATCATTTCCCGGCGAATCTGGTCACGAGCGTCTTCATAAGACAAGCCGTCATGAGTCAGCGCAGCACGAAACTGATCTATCGACATATTGTTACGTTGGGCGATAGTGCCAACCGCTTGGTTCAGCTCTTCGTCGGTGATTCGTATACCGGAGCGATCACCGATTTGCAGTTGCAGGTTCTCAACGATCAAACGCTCCATCACTTGCTGATCCAGCACACTCGCTGGAGGCACGCCGCCACCGCGTTTGGCGATGGTCTGCTGAACTTCGTGGACTCGTTTATCCAGTTGACTTTGCATGATCACGTCGTTGTCGACGATGGCCACAACCTTGTCGAGGGACTGCACTTCAGCATTTGCTGCGGTGCCCAGGAGTAACGCGCCCAACATCAGTGGGCGCAGACAGTTAGAAAGCTTGGTCTTCACGTTCACGATAACCTTGGATGCCTTTGTCGAGGAAACTTTCAACTTTTTGGCCGAGAACACCGCCAAGTCCCTTCAGTACGACTTGTAAGAAGATGCCATGGTCGCCTTTTTCGTTCTGAGTAATGTCCTGGCTGAATTCGTCATAGTTAATCCAGTAACGATCAATCAGACGTAGCTTCCAGCAACAGTTGTCATATTCAAAACCACCAAAGGCTTCGAGGGTGCGGTTGCGGTTGTAATCGTACTGCCAGCGGCTAATGACGTTCCATTGAGGAGCAACCGGCCAGATGACCGAAAAATCATGCTGCTGGATTTTGTAGTAATCCTTGATATAGCCCGGTTGCCCTGGCGTGCCAAGATCGCCACCGCCCACTTTCCACGTACCGGTGTTCTGGTCATAGCGAATCTGGTCGTTGCGATAGCGATAGCCAATGTTAACAACCTTGTTTGGGTTGTCTTCAGGTTGGTAGTGCATCATCGCACTGCCCGAACGAGTTTTCTTGCTGTCCGGATCCCAGTTGAAGTCGGACGTCGCGCGCCAGTCCCTGTTAAAGCGGTAAGCGTATTCAAGTGCATACGGCGAGCGACCGGCTGTTGAATCTGCGCGAGTGGCGTAATCAATACCTGGCAGTTGTACTTTACGATCCTTGAAGTACACCGCTTCACCGATACTGAAGGTCTGGCGTTCAAAGCCGTTATCTTCAATCCAGCGGTTGGTAATACCCAGCGATAGTTTGTTTTCATCACCAATACGGTCGGAGCCAACAAAACGATTGTCGCGGAACAGTGACCCGTAGTTGAACGTGGTTTCACCCGAGTCGAAAATCGGGATGTCACTCTGGTCTTTATACGGAACGTTCAGGTAGTACAGACGCGGTTCCAATGTTTGACGATAGTTTTTGCCAAACCATTGAGTGTTTCTGTCGAAGTACAGACCGCTGTCGACGCTGAACACCGGAATGCTGCGGTCAATAGAGCTATTGAATTCGCCATTCAGGTATTTGGTGTTCGCTGCCGCAGCGGCAGTTTGGGCGTCAACGATCTGCTGCTGTCCTAGCCCGCTTAAACTCAGATCATATTTGGTGTACACGTACTTGAGCTTCGGTGTAACAAAGCCGTAGGTCCAACTCATTGGAAGGCTCATGGACGGCGCAAGATTCAGGCGATCGCCGTCTGATCGGGCGAGACCGGTGACGTTGTTATCAAGCCGAGAGGTACCAACACCATCTTTGTCGAAATAGTTACCCGACTGCAAATCACGTTGAAACCGCACTGCTTCAGTTTCATACGCGAAATCCAATCCGCCGGGGTGGTATGGCAGCGCACCGTTAAAGGTGATCTGCGGCAGACGGTTATATGGGGTGATGTCGGAGACGCTGGCCAGTTTGTAACCCTGCAGATTCAGGCGAGCGGTGTAGGTGTCGCCCCGCCAGTTCACAGCACCTTGCTGGTTGATATAGTCGCGCTTCTCGACACCGATTACGTCGCTTTGAAGATCCTGAAAGTAGTACGGATCGCTTATGTCCGTGTAATCAACGTCCGTCGTCAAGCGTGAATTCAGCCCGCTTTTCTCCTGTACGTTGACCATCCAACGGGTGTCTTTGGCGTCAGTCTGCAGCTTACGATCGTTGTCCTTATCATTGAGGAACGCGCCACCTATAGTGCCTTCGCTCGACTTGGTCAGGTAGCGGAACTCGCCTTCCAGCATGGTGCCACGCTTGGTCATGAAGCGAGGATACAACGTGGCATCGTAATTTGGTGCCAGGTTGAAGTAGTACGGCGTGACCAGTGTTGCACCGGAATTGCCGCCGCTTGAAACGCTCGGGGGCAGGAAACCTGACTGGCGACGGCTGTCGATCGGAAAATAGAGATACGGGGTGTAGAACACCGGTATGTCGTGGACTCGCAGTGTGGCGTTAGTCGCTGTACCGAAACCGGTTGCGGGGTTCAGAGTAATGTTATTGCCCTTGATTTCCCAAGCGTTACTGTTGGGTTCGCAAGTGGTGTACGTACCGTCCTTGAGGCGGATGATCGCGTTCTCGGCACGCTTGGCGTAGAGAGCGCTGCCGCGCACGTTGGACTTGTGCATCACGTATTCAGCGTTGTCGACTTGGGCTTCACCGGTGTCGAGCTGGATCTGCGCGTGGTCACCGACGATCAAGGCCCCATTTTGACGCAAGCGGACATCGCCGTTCAGTTCGCCACGGTTTTCAGCCTGATACAGGCTGGCCTCCTGGGACTGGACCTGCATGCTGCCTTGACGCAATACAACGTCACCGGCCAGCGTCGCGACCTGAGCTTCTTGCTCATAACGAGATGCTTTGGCACCGACAAACATCGGTGCGTCGCTCATCTTCGTGTTGTCGTTCATGCCCGGACGGATAGGCTCTACATACGCTCCAGAGCAATAGGGGCCAGTTTCGGCCAATTGCGCGGGAGTGAGCTTATCTCGAGGAACCCAATCGAGGTGGCTGTAGTCAGCACTGCGCGACTTCAGACCATAGCCTTTCGCTTGGGTGACGAGCGTGATGGGCACTTTTTCGCCGGCCGTTGAGCCAGCGTCCGGAGTGCTTTGGCCGTTCGTACTGATACCGTCCACGCTGTGCACGGGGCGCGGTGGCAGCTGAACTGCGTTCACTTTCGGCGCGCAATCCCAAGCACCCGCAGCAGAGACTGAACAGTCATACTGTTCTGCGGCTACTGCGAATGGAGTGGCCAAAGGTTGCATCGCCAGCAAACTGCCGGTTACGAGCAACGGAAATTTTTTACGAAATGCGTGGGATTTCAATGCCATCTTATTAATCCGGGCTTCCTGCGCGCCATCGGCCCGCGGGGGGGCCGCACGCCTCTCGATGGGCTGAAAAAGATGACGGATAATAAAGCATGACCCGCTTGACGGCTAGCGCCGTCGGAGACCCTTGTAATGCCAGATCAAGATGTACGCCTGCAACACCTGAAAGTTTGGCTCGATAAGCAGTTGTCAGCGTTGTTCACGGCGCAAGATTGGGGCGCCGTACCCCCGGCCACGTTGACTGCGGCCAGTAGCGATGCCAGTTTTCGACGGTATTTCCGTTGGGAGGGTGCCGGTCAAACTTTTATTGTCATGGACGCACCTCCACCCCAAGAAAACTGTAAACCGTTCGTGGATATCGCTAATTTATTAAGTAAATCAGGAATTAATGTTCCGAAAATATATGCCGAAGACCTTACTCGTGGCTTTCTTTTGCTCAACGACCTGGGTCACAAGACCTATCTCGATGTGATCGATGCCCAAAATGCAGACGCATTGTTTGCCGATGCGTTCGATACGTTGTTGGCCTATCAACAGTTGCCTATGGATGCGCCGCTGCCCAGCTATGACGTTGCGTTGCTGCGTCGCGAGCTTGAACTGTTTCCTGAATGGTACGTAAAGCGCCATTTGGGTATCGAGATGGACTCGGCACAGTTGGCGCTTTGGGAGCGAGCCAGTGATCGTCTGATCGACAGTGCATTGGCGCAGCCGAAGGTATTGGTACACCGTGACTACATGCCGCGCAATTTGATGGTCAGTGAGCCCAATCCTGGGGTGCTGGATTTTCAGGATGCGGTCTACGGGCCTGTGACTTATGACGTGACGTGTCTGTTCAAGGATGCGTTTCTGAGTTGGCCTGAAGAACGGGTCCAGGGTTGGCTGCTGACGTATTGGCGGGCGGCTTTGAGTTTGGGTATTCCGGTGCAAGAGACCTTTGAAGATTTTCTGCGGGCCAGCGATCTGATGGGCGTGCAGCGGCATTTGAAAGTGATCGGCATTTTTGCGCGTATTTGCCATCGTGACGGTAAACCCCGCTACATGGCCGATGTGCCCCGTTTTTTTGCTTATATAGAAGTTGTATTGGCACGACGACCGGAATTGGCTGAGCTGGGCGAACTGTTGGCAAGTCTGCGTCAACCCGTTGGAGCGGTTTTATGAAAATGAAGGTAGTTAACGCATGAAGGCGATGATTCTCGCCGCAGGCAAGGGTGAACGCTTACGTCCTTTGACCTTGCACACACCTAAGCCGTTGGTGCGTGTGGGGAACGCGCCATTGATTGAATATCACCTGCGGGCCTTGTACGCGGCCGGCTTTACCGAGGTAGTGATTAACCACGCATGGCTTGGTCAACAGATCGAGGACTGCCTCGGCGACGGGGAACGGTTTGGCCTAAGCATTCGTTACTCGCCAGAGAGCGAGCCGTTGGAAACCGGTGGCGGAATTTTTCGCGCTCTGCCCTTACTGGGCGATAGACCGTTTCTGGTCGTCAACGGAGACATCTGGACCGACTACGATTTCACCAACTTACATCGGCCTATCGCCGGTTTGGCGCACTTAGTGCTCGTGGATAATCCTGCGCATCACCTGGCAGGTGACTTCGCGCTGGTGGAAGGTCGGGTTGAACCCAGTCAGACGGTTCCGCGGTTGACCTACAGTGGCATGGCCATTGTGCATCCGCAGCTGTTCGACGGCTGCGAGGCGGGAGCTTTCAAGCTAGCGCCGTTGTTACGCTCGGCCATGGCGCACGATTTGGTTTCAGGTGAGCATTTCGTCGGACGCTGGGTGGATGTCGGTACACATGAACGGATTGCTGAAGTTGAGCGATTGATTGCGGTGAGTTGCTAGATGCTGTGGCCTACTACCGTGATCGGCGCCGGAGTCGGGTTTGCTATCGCCAGTATTCCGGGGGCGCTACTGGGTGCACTGCTCGGTCAAGCCTTGGACCGGCGTATGGCGCTGCACAGCTGGGCCCATATGCGTCAGCGATTGGGGGGCCGTTCTGTACCCCGTGACGACGAGTTGCTGTTCATCCTGTTGGGTCGTCTGGCGAAGAACAATGGCCGGGTTGTGGATGGTCACATTCAGCAGGCGCGCGAGGAAATGCGTCGAATGGACTTGAGTGAGCCAGCTCAACGGCGGGCGATCTTGGCGTTCAATCGAGGCAAAAAAGGACGTGAACGGCTACGCGGCTATTTGCGTCGTATGAAAACCCAGCCGCATGCGGCCGAAGGATTATTGCGAGCGTGTTGGCGCATGGCCTGGGCTGACGGCAAAGTTTCACTGGAGGAGCGCGAGTTGATCCTGCTATGGGGCAAGTGGCTCGGCTGGACGACTATAAAGGTTCAGACACTGGCCAGTGAATATGACCCGCAGAAAAGGCCGCTCGGTGTCAGCGTTGATGTTTATCAAGATGCGTTGCGCTTGTTGGGTGTGCAGGCGGACGCTGAGCCGACACAGATCAAACGCGCCTACCGACGTCTACTCAGTCGCCATCATCCCGACAAAGTCGCAGGGAATGGGGCCAGTGTCTTGCAGGTGCGAGAGGCGACCGACAGAACCCAAGAGCTGCATCAGGCCTACACCTTGATTCGTGAACAACGGAATTTCCGCTAACGCGATACAAGCCAACTTTGCGAATGAATTGGCTCGCGCCGATAAATTGCTTGATCTGTGAGAGCAATTCATTCGCCAATAGGATGGTCCGGTCTATTTGGGCTCCAGCCATCCTCGAACGCGGCGTAATAGCTGTTCCTGCTGCGCGGGGCTGTCTCCGGGCAGTGTGGTCAAGGTCACTTGCGTATAACCAGGGTTTTTCGTGCGTTTACTGGCCTTTAGACGTTGCTGCGCTGTATTGCGGTTTTGCGTCAAATCCTGGTAAACGAAATCCGCAGTTTTGACTTTGAGCGTCGTCGCAAACTTGTCCAAGGTGGGCTTGGCGTTCAGAGGTTCTTGCGCGCTGACCAATATCAGTTTTTGTACCAACGGCAAAGGTCGCTCATTGACGAATCGGGCGGCCCAATAGGCCCCGCTACCGTGCCCAAGCAATACGATGCCGCGCGCCTTTTGCTGTTTCGCATAAGCAATGCCACTTTCGATTCGGGCGAAGATACGCTCTGCTTCGGCTTTAGCCTGTTCATCCGCCGCCGCCGCGCGGGCTACGCTGGCCGCAGCGTCAGCTTCGGCGGTGTTGTCGGGTTCTGTGCTTTTTGGAGCGGTGGCAACTTTAGCGTCTTTAGCCGGCGCTGCGGCCACTACGTCCTCAATACGCGGCAAACTGCCGGTATTTGGTGTATCCGGCAGTGAGAGACTTAAGCTACCCCAGCCTTCATCAGGGAACCTGCGTCGCAATGGACCGACAACTTGAGGCCAATCTGCCGACTCGTCCGCGCCTGGGACGATAATGACCACGCCTTTGGGTTGGTCGATGTTCGCCGGTTTCCACAACGCGACAAACGTTTCATCACCCGCTTGCAGCTGCTGCACTTCTTCAGACGGCAGTTGGCGTCGTAGGGCCGCAGCATCCTCCTGACTGCGCTCAAGCAACCGTTGACGTTCAGGCGGTGCGGCTTGAGTGGCTGAATCTTTAGTGGGCGCCTGAGTAGCCGCCATCACGGGCAGAGCACACGGTAGAATCAGCGACAGGCACAATGTGGGAAGCGATGCGCGAAAGGTGTAGGACATCCGATATTCCATGGCCAGAAACGTTATTGCAGCCTAATGGGTTGTTCAGTGTTTGTCAGGCGTTTGGGTCGTACCGCAGCAGTAGCGGCAATTCACGGAGCAACGGAATGACACGTTTATGATTCGATTGATGCGCATACGGGTCGTCGGCCAGCGCCTTTTTTTTGTAATGATTTTACTTATGGCGGGGCTGCCTTTTTTGGCTCATGCCGCATCTCAGCCGGTTGCGGCCGCTTCAGCGTTGAGCCAGGAGCAGCGTGCCTGGCTCAATCAGCGGGGTCAGTTGCGCATCGGATTGGTGTTGCAAGCGCCCTACGCCCAACTGGACAAGCGATTGCAGCTATTGTCGGGTGCAAACGTCGACCTAATGAAAGAGCTGGAGAAAACCCTTCAAGTTGAATTGCTCTGGCGTAACTATCCCGATCAAGCAGCGCTGGATACTGCTTTAGAGCAAGGTGCTATCGATCTCGCTCCTGGCTTGACCCAAACGCCCGCTAGCTTGCGGCTTTGGCTGTTTTCCGACCCATATATGCGCGTCCCGAATCTAATCGTGGGTGAGCGCAGCAGTGGTGGTGGGGTGGACCTTGAAAAACTTGACGGTCATGACCGCGTCGCAGTCCGGATGCCCAGCCCGGTAGCGGATTATCTGCGCAGCACCTACACCCATCTGAACTTGCAAGGCGTTCCGCTGGAGCGTCAAGCGTTGCAACTACTGCTGAGCCAGCAAGCTAAATACGCCGTAGTCGATGAAGCGCAGCTCAGCCGGTTGTCCGTCGAACCGGATTTTATCGGGCTCGCGGTAGTGGGCGACATCGGTTTGCCACAGTTGTTGCGGGTGGCGTCGCGCAAAGATTGGCCTGAGTTGGCGGGCATTATTACCGCCGCCCTGCATGCGATTCCCGCGCGCGACCTTGAACAACTTCACTCGCGCTGGTTGCAGCCTAAATACCCACGGCTGAGCGAGTCTCCCGGGTTTTGGCAAAACCTGACGTTGCTGGTTACTGTCATGTTCCTAGCATGCTTTGCGATTGTGGTCTGGCAGCGTCGTCAGCAACACGCTCTAGAGCAAAGTCTTGACGCTGCCCGTGAAGACATCGCACGGCGTCAAGCCAGCGAAAAAGCCCTGCGCTTGACGCAGTTTTCCATCGACCAAAGCACCGTTGGCATTCTTTGGGTCAATTGGGACAGCCATGTGCGTTATGCCAATCACGCCGCCGAAGCGATGTTGGGGTATGCCGAGGGCGGCGTTGTTGATCGGCCACTGATTGATTTCGAGCCGGGTCTGCACATGGACCGCTGGCTGAACCTTTGGAAGCGTGCCCGTTCCACCGAAGAAAGCCCGCAGAGCTTCGAAACCAACTGTATTTGCGCCGACGGCAGCTTTTTACCGGTTGATGTCTCCCTCAGCTTTATGCGGTTCAGGGATGCGGAATACCTAGTCGTATTCCTCACCGATGTCACTGATCGAAGACGTGCCGTGGCGGCGCTTCAGGAAAGCGAAGCGCGATTGCAGGGCATCGCGGCTAACGTGCCGGGGCTGGTATTTCGTTTGGAGCGTGCGCAATCCGGTGGTGAGCCGGAGTTTGCCTACATCAGCGAGGGCAGTGAAACGTTGGTGGGTTACGCGCCCGCTGCATTGCGCCACCCGAGCATGGGGTTGCGTAACCTGGTACACCCCGATGACCGGATTGGTTACCACTTGGTGCAGGATCGATCTTTGGGAAGCGACAGCGATTGGGCGTGGCAGGGACGGATTCTGACCCGGGAAGGCGAAGAGCGTTGGGCGGAAATCAAGGCCATTGCTCGCCGCTTGGACGATGATCGAATGGTCTGGGACGGCATTGTTTGGGACATTACTGCGAGCAAGCGCATCGAGCTGCAATTGGCCAGCTCTCGCGAGCAATTGCGAGAATTGTCGGCGCACTTGGAAAGCGTGCGTGAAGAAGAGAAAGCGCGGATCGCCCGCGAAGTGCATGACGAACTCGGGCAAATGCTGACCGTGCTTAAACTGGAAACCTCTATGTGCGAATTGGCCTACGCCGATCTTGATCCTGGCCTGCGTGACCGGCTAAACAGTATGAAGCGCCTCATTTCCCAGCTGTTCCAATTGGTGCGCGACGTTGCCACTGCACTGCGTCCGCCGATTCTAGATGCAGGCATCGCTTCCGCCATCGAGTGGCAAGCGCGGCGATTCGAAGCCCGAACCCAGATTCCGTGTTTAGTTGAGGTTCCGGACAACCTGCCGGCGCTCAGCGATGCTAAGGCCATTGGCTTATTTCGTATCCTTCAGGAGGCTCTGACGAACGTGATGCGACACGCTCAAGCGCACACGGTGGAGCTAAGCCTGACGCTGGAAAACGGGGTGTTGTGTATGACCGTCGCCGATGATGGACGAGGTTTTGTGCCTGAGCAGGGTAGGTCGACCTCGTTCGGCGTTGTAGGCATGCGCGAACGGGTACTGATGTTGGGCGGCACTTTGCAGCTGGACAGTGAGTCGGGCGAGGGCACAACCTTGCGCGCCTATATTCCGCTGGCCGTTTAATTATCCAACGCCATTGGGCAGGAGTGAGAACAGTGATTCGTGTATTGGTAGCTGAAGACCATACTATCGTCCGCGAAGGGCTTAAACAGCTGATCGGGTTAGCGAAAGACTTGGTAGTTGTGGGTGAGGCCAGCAACGGCGAGCAGTTGTTGGACACGTTGCGTCATGTCGAATGCGAAGTGGTGCTGCTAGACATTTCAATGCCTGGCGTCAATGGCCTCGAAGCGATCCCACGGATTCGTGCGCTGAACAATCCGCCAGCGATTTTGGTGCTCTCGATGCACGATGAAGCGCAAATGGCGGCGCGCGCATTGAAAGTCGGCGCTGCCGGTTATGCGACCAAAGACAGTGACCCCGCGTTGCTACTGACAGCCATACGCCGGGTCGCAGCCGGTGGACGATACATTGATCCAGATCTTGCGGACCGTATGGTCTTTGAGGTGGGCTTGACCGATAGCCGACCCCTGCATTCGTTATTGTCCGAGCGCGAGTTCTCGGTGTTCGAACGCTTGGCCCAAGGTGCCAACGTCAATGACATCGCCCAGCAGTTGGCCCTGAGCAGTAAAACCATTAGCACCCACAAAGCGCGCTTGATGCAGAAGCTGCACATCACGTCTTTGGCTGATTTGGTGAAATACGCGCTGGAGCATAAGTTGTTGTGATGGAAGCATGTCCGTCTGCGACATGTTTGGCACCTGTCATCCTAAGCCAGTCGGCTCCTGCAATGTAATTGTTGCCCTCAGGGTCTGGCTTGATCGCGATAGCGTTGTTCCAAACGAAGTATCTATTTCCAATTACATACCTATTTGCGTCATCACTGTAGGGCAATCCCTACAGCAATCTCTCTCGCCCGCCGATTTGCCTGAGCCGCTGCCTGATCTAGGCTTGATCCACGGCAGACAAACAAAGGTGTGGGTAATGAGCGACGTCGATTCAAGCGCTGGGTTGAGTGATGTTCTGGTCAGCTTCCGTGGCGTACAGAAAAGCTACGACGGCGAAAACCTGATCGTCAAAGACCTCAATCTGGAAATTCGCAAAGGCGAGTTCCTCACGTTGCTTGGGCCTTCCGGGTCCGGCAAAACCACCAGCCTGATGATGTTGGCCGGCTTTGAAACGCCCACTGCCGGCGAAATCAAGCTGGCCGGGCGCGCGATCAACAACGTTCCGCCCCACAAGCGCGACATCGGCATGGTGTTCCAAAACTATGCGTTGTTTCCGCACATGACGGTTTCGGAGAACCTGGCGTTCCCGCTTTCGGTGCGTGGCTTTAACAAATCCGATCTTAGCGATCGGGTCAAGCGTGCCTTAAGCATGGTCCAGCTCGACGCTTTCGCCCATCGTTACCCGGCGCAGCTTTCTGGTGGCCAACAGCAGCGTGTAGCGTTGGCCCGTGCGTTGGTGTTTGAACCGCAGTTGGTGCTGATGGACGAGCCTTTGGGGGCGCTGGATAAACAGTTGCGTGAACACATGCAGATGGAAATCAAGCACCTTCACCAGCGCCTTGGCGTCACCGTGGTTTACGTGACCCACGACCAAGGCGAAGCGCTGACCATGTCGGACCGGGTGGCAGTCTTCCATCAGGGCGAAATTCAGCAAATCGCACCGCCTCGCACGCTATATGAAGAGCCGAAAAACACGTTTGTCGCTAACTTCATCGGCGAAAACAATCGGCTTAACGGCCACTTGATCAGCCGCTCCGGTGATCGCTGCGTCGTGGCCTTGGCCCGCGGCGAAAAGGTCGAAGCATTGGCGGTCAATGTCGGCGAAATCGGTGATCAGGTGACGCTGTCGGTCCGCCCTGAGCGCGTTCGCGTGAACGGCCACAGTGAAAACTGCGTAAACCGGTTCTCCGGTCGCGTTGCTGAATTTATTTATCTGGGCGACCACGTCCGTGTGCGTCTGGAAGTTGCAGGAAAAACCGACTTCTTCGTTAAGCAGCCAGTCGCGGAACTCGATCCGGGGCTGACTGTCGGCGATGTTGTGCCAATTGGATGGCAGGTCGAGCACGTTCGCGCACTCGATCCCTTGCTGGAAGCGCTGTAACTGTCAGAGGCGAATCAATCGCCCCACGTATAACCAACACTGCACACTGTGGAGAGAACAATAAATGCTTAAATCTTTGAAGTTCACCGCTATTACGCTGGGCATGATGTGCGCGGCCAATGCCATGGCGGCAACGGATCTGACCGTTATTTCCTTCGGCGGTGCCAACAAGGACGCCCAGGTAAAAGCTTTCTATGCACCGTGGGAAAAGGCCGGCAACGGTAAGATTATTGCGGGTGAATACAACGGCGAGATGGCCAAAATCAAAACCATGGTCGACACCAAGAGCGTTTCTTGGGATCTGGTAGAAGTCGAGTCGCCTGAGCTGTCGCGCGGTTGCGACGAAGGCATGTTCGAAGAAATCGATCCGGCTTCACTTCCCGGCACCAAAGCTGACTACGTTCCGGGCGCTATCCAGACCTGCGGCGTAGGCTTCTTCGTGTGGTCCACCGTGTTGGCTTACAACGCCGACAAGCTGGCCAGCGCACCAACAGGTTGGGCGGATTTCTGGAACGTCAAAAAATTCCCAGGAAAACGTGGCCTGCGTAAAGGCGCCAAGTACACCTTGGAATTTGCGTTGATGGCTGACGGTGTTGCACCGAAAGACGTCTACAAAGTGCTGGCCGGCAAAGACGGTCAAGACCGCGCTTTCAAAAAGCTCGATGAACTCAAGCCGTTTATCCAATGGTGGGAAGCTGGCGCTCAACCGCCGCAGTTCCTCGCGTCCGGTGACGTGGTGATGAGCTCGGCCTACAACGGCCGTATCGCCGCTGTGCAGAAAGAAAGCAACCTGAAAGTGGTCTGGAATGGCGGCGTCTACGACTTCGACGCGTGGGCGATTCCGAAGGGCTCGAAAAATGCAGCCGAAGCGAAGAAGTTCATCGCTTACTCGGTTAGTCCAGAACAGCAAAAAACCTATTCCGAGAACATTGCTTACGGCCCAGCTAACACCAAAGCTGTCCCGTTATTGGACAAAGGCGTCTTGAAAGACATGCCGACGACCCCGGAAAACATCAAAAACCAAGTGCAGATCGACGTCGGCTTCTGGGCTGACAACGGTGAGCAACTGGAGCAGCGCTTCACCGCGTGGGCTGCCAAGTAAGCAGTTTACGTTGAGTTAGATCCAGTCCCTCCTTTCTTCGAGAGGAGGGCTGCATCCATTGTTCAGAGATTTTCGGAGTTCGTTATGGCCATCGCAGTGCCCCTCACCGAAGGCGCCAGCCCCACCCTGAAGCAGCGTCTGGCTCGTGCTGAACGGGTTAATCGCTGGAAGGCTCAAGCATTGATCGCGCCGCTGGTGCTGTTTTTGCTGTTGGTGTTCCTGGTGCCCATCGTTGCGCTGTTATTCAAGAGCGTTGACAATCCGGAAGTCGTCGGAACGTTGCCGCATACGGTTGCCGCCGTGGCGAAATGGGACGGAAAAAGCCTGCCGCCTGAACCGGTGTATCAAGCGCTGAGCGTTGATCTGGCGCTGGCTCGCAAGAATCAAACGCTGGGCGATCTGTCCAAACGCCTGAACATGGAACTGGCCGGTTACCGCAGCTTGCTGACGAAAACCGCGCGTGCTTTGCCGTTCGCAACAGAACCGACCTCTTATAAAGAAGCACTCGAAGCACTCGATGAGCGCTGGGGCGATCCGGCCTATTGGCAAGCGATCCGCCGTAATGTCAGTAGCATCACACCCTATTATTTGTTGGCCGCCGTTGACCACCGCATCAATGACCTCGGTGAAGTGGCGCCCGCGACCCCCGATCAAGCGATCTACCTGGATATCTTCGGCCGCACCTTTTGGATGGGCTTGGTCATCACCGTGATCTGCCTGCTGTTGGCTTATCCACTGGCGTATTTGCTGGCGAACCTGCCTTCACGGCAGAGCAACTTGCTGATGATCATGGTGCTGTTACCGTTCTGGACCTCAATTTTGGTGCGAGTAGCGGCCTGGATCGTGTTGCTGCAATCAAGCGGATTGATTAACAGCGCGTTGATGTCGATGGGCGTTATTGATAAACCGCTGGAGCTGGTGTTTAACCGAGCCGGGGTTTACATATCGATGGTGCACATCATGCTGCCATTCATGATCTTGCCGATTTACAGCGTCATGAAAGGTATCTCACCGACGTACATGCGCGCCGCCATCTCTTTGGGCTGCCACCCGATGATCAGTTTCTGGCGGGTGTACTTCCCGCAGACCTACGCAGGTATCGGCGCGGGGTGTCTGCTGGTGTTCATATTGTCGATCGGTTACTACATCACCCCGGCGCTGCTTGGCAGCCCGAACGATCAAATGGTCAGCTACTTCGTCGCCTTCTACACCAACACCAGCATCAACTGGGGCATGGCCACGGCGCTGGGCGGTTTGCTGCTGACGGCGACCGTCGTGCTTTATCTGATTTATAGCTGGCTAGTCGGCGCCAGCCGTATGCGCTTGAGCTGAGGAGAGTCAACATGCTGAGCCCTTACACGTCGCCCATTGAGCGGGTCTGGTTTTACGCCCTGCGCATTCTTTGCGGGCTGGTGCTGTTATTTTTGGTACTGCCGGTACTGGTGATCATTCCGTTGTCGTTTAACTCCGGCAGTTTTCTGGTTTATCCACTGCAAGGTTTTTCCATGCATTGGTATCAGGACTTTTTTACCTCGGCGGAATGGATGCGCTCGCTGAAAAACAGCATGATCATCGCCCCTGCCGCCACCGTTCTGGCCATGGGTTTCGGTACCTTGGCTGCCATTGGCTTGACCCGTGGTGACTTTCCCGGCAAGGCGTTGGTCATGGCCTTGGTGATTTCGCCGATGGTGGTGCCGGTGGTCATCGTTGGCGTGGCCAGTTATTTGTTTTTCGCGCCGCTGGGAATGGGAAATAGCTACATCTCGCTGATTCTTGTCCACGCCGTGCTAGGTGTTCCGTTCGTAATAATCACGGTGTCAGCGACCTTGCAGGGGTTTAACCATAATCTGGTTCGCGCCGCTGCAAGCTTGGGTGCCTCGCCGCTGACTGCATTCCGCCGCGTGACGTTGCCGTTGATCGCGCCGGGAGTGATTTCCGGAGCACTGTTCGCCTTCGCAACCTCTTTTGATGAAGTGGTGGTGACCTTGTTTCTCGCCGGCCCTGAACAAGTTACCTTGCCTCGACAGATGTTCAGTGGCATTCGCGAAAACCTCAGCCCAACCATTGCCGCTGCCGCAACCATGTTGATTGCGTTCTCGGTGGTGTTGCTGCTGGTGCTGGAATGGTTGCGTGGGCGCAGCGAGAAGATGAGGACGCAGGAGGTTTGAGTCGTCGTTGTATAAACGCTTCGCCTCTGTAGAAGCCAAGTTGTTGGCGAAAGGTTGAGGTAACATCCTCACCTTTCCGTCCGCGCCATGGAGCCTCAGGTGAACGTCAACGATGCCAGTTTCGAAGAGCTGCTCAATGCGTTGCACGATGGTGTCTACATCACGGACGGCGACGGCAAGACGCTGAAGGTCAATAAGGCCTACGAGCGTTTGACAGGTCTCAACAGCGCGGACTTGATTGGTCGACCGATGAAGGAGCTGGTCAAGGAAGGGGTGATTTCCCAGTCGGCCTCACTGCGCGTGTTGCAGGAAGGCAAGCCGATGTCGGTGATGCAAAGCCTGCATCAGGGCAAGAAACTACTGGTCAGCGCCACGCCGATTCTTGGCGCTGACCAAAGCATTCGCTATGTGGTCAGCACTGTGCGAGACATGACCGAATTGCTGCGCATGAAGCACGAGCGCGACGAGCTGCAACAGCTCAAGCAACTGCGCAACAGCACCGCCAAACTCCACGCTGGTCAACGCGACAATTTGTTGCATTCGCCGCTGATGGCCGATCAAGAGGTGTCCGGCAGAGTGTTTGCTTTAGCGCGGCAAGTCGCCAACAGTACAGTGAAGGTGCTGCTGCAAGGGGAAACCGGTGTCGGTAAAACCTTGGTCGCGCACTTTATCCACAACGCCAGTGATCGAGCTCAAGAACCGTTTTTGGCCCTGAACTGCGGGGCTCTACCGGAAAACCTGATTGAAGCCGAGCTGTTTGGCTATGCTCCTGGCGCCTTTACCGGTGCTGGTCCCAAGGGCAAGCGCGGTTTGCTGGAATTAGCCCACCACGGCACCTTGTTTCTCGATGAGATTGGCGATTTACCGCTCGCGGTGCAGGTCAAGCTGCTCAAGGTAATCGAAGAAAATCGCTTCATCCCGGTCGGCGGCCTGGAACTCAAGGAAGTAGACGTGCGCATCATCAGCGCCACCCATCACGACTTGAAGCAACTGGTGGCAGATGGACGCTTCCGGGCCGATCTGTATTACCGGCTCAACGTTGTGCCTATCGTGATTCCGGCATTGCGCGAGCGCAGTGAAGAAGTTGCACCGCTGTTGCATTACTACCTGGACAGTTTTAACGCCCGTTATCAGCGGCAGGTGCAATTGAGCCTCGAAGCCCTCGATGTGCTATGCGATTACGCATGGCCGGGAAATATTCGGGAGCTGATCAATATCGTCGAACGCCTGGTGGTTACCAGTCATGCCGATATCATCGAAGCACTGGACTTGCCCGAAGAAATCCTCAACCTCAATCCCCTGCACGCTGACGACAGCCGCTTGCCATTGCGCAAGGTGCTGGAAAATGCCGAACGCGCCGCCATTCGTGCCGCGCTGCAGGTACACAAGACCACGCGGCTGGCCGCCAAAGCGTTGGGCGTCAGCCAGGCAACCGTGGTGCAGAAGATGAAGCGTTGGGAACGGTCTGATTAGGATTTGAATCAGTAGCCCATTTGGCGATTAGAAAACTAATCGCTGCCACCCCCTTTGACGGTCTCATTTTCGTGCTTACCCTTGCCCCGTGGGGCTTTGCGAGTTTTGGCACAGCTTTCGCAATTCATCCGGCACGCCCTCGCGCAAAACAACTAATAAAGGACGAGCCGATGAGTATCTCTGCGTTCAAAATCGCCAACAAACTGATCACCGGTCCCGCTGCTATTGAGCAACTGGCCGCTGAGCTGACCCGCTTGAATATCAACAACCCGCTGATCGTTACCGATGCCATCTTGGTTAAATCGGGTACTGTCGATTTGGCTCTCGCCCACCTTGGCGACCGCCGCTACGGCATTTTCGATCAGGTCAAACCCGAGCCGGAAATCTCCATCGTTGAAGACTGCACCCGCGCCTACCGCGAAGGCGGCCATGACGGCCTGATCGGCCTCGGCGGCGGCAGCGCTATTGATATTGCCAAAGGCGTCGCAGCCTTTGCCAACCACGATGGGCCGTTGACCGAGCTGTTCGGCGTCGATCAAGTCAAGCGCAAAGGCCCGCCGCTGATTGCGATTCCCACCACGGCGGGCACTGGTTCGGAGGTGACCAACGTGGCGATTTTCTCGGACAAACAAGCGCAGCTGAAAAAAGGCATCGTCAGCGATTACTTGCTGCCGGACGTCGCGTTGGTCAGCCCGATCATGACCCTGAGCTGCCCGCGTAGCGTGACCGCGGCCAGCGGTGTTGATGCGTTGGTCCACGCTATCGAATCGTATTTATCGGTCAACAGCTCGGCGATTACCGACGCGCTGGCCATTGGCGCGATCAAGCTGATCGCCAAGGCGCTGCCCAAGGCTTACGCCAACCCGACCAACCTGGCCGCCCGCGAAGACATGGCCACCGCCAGCCTGATGGCCGGCATGGCATTTGGTAATGCCGGTGTCGGCGCGGTGCATGCGCTGGCTTACCCGTTGGGTGGGCGTTTCAACATTGCCCACGGCGTCAGCAATGCCTTGTTGCTGCCGTACGTCATGGCTTGGAACAAGATGGCCTGCGTCGAACGCTTCCGCGATATCGCCGAAGCCATGGGCGTGCGGACGGCGCACCTCAGCGACAAAGACGCCGCCGATCAAGCTGTTCAGGCCATGACCGATTTGTGCATCGCCGTGGACATTCCATCTGGGATGCGCGCCTTCAATGTGCCAGAAGACGCCATTCCAGCCATGGCCGAAGAAGCGAGCAAGATCGACCGGCTGATGCGCAATAACCCTCGCAAACTCACCGCCGCCGACATCGAAAAAATCTACCGCGCCGCTTACTGAGTGATCGCCCGAATGACGCCCGAGCCCTTGGCTTCGGGCGTCTGCCGTACACCGCAACTAAAACCAATAAGACAGGTGCCGTTCATGTCCAACCTTTCCGAACCGGGTCTCGAAAGCCCGTACATCCCGCTGGGCCCGTTCAAAGTGCGTTTGCCGTTCATTCACTACAACTTCGAGATGCCGGATTACCTCCAGGGCTTGTTGATGTGCGCCGTGGACTTGGCGGCCATTCCGTTGATGACCGAACTGCTGGGCATGCCTTTTGAAGTGGCGTTGGCCGTGGTCATGCTCAATGGGCTGCTGTACCTCACTCACCATCTATTGGGTGACCCGACCGTGCCCGGCTGGATCACGCCAGCGGTGCCGTTATTGATGGCGTACTGCGCGCACTTCCCGATGGGGCCTGAGCGTGTGCACGCCTTGATTGCGTTTCAGATGATGCTTGGGGTGTTTTCCATCGCCCTAGGCGCAACAGGTATGGCGAAGAAAGTGGTGGCTTACGTGCCCTCGGCGATCAAATCCGGGATTATCATGGGCGCCGGGTTGAGTGCTGTCAGCGCTGTGTTTCAGGTGGGCGGCAAGTTCGACGTACTGCCGTGGACTATCTCGATCACCATCGGTATCGCGTTTTACCTGATTTTCTCCCAGCACTTCCAAGCCCTGAAACTGCGCAACAAACTCTGGTGGAATTTCGCCAAGCTCGGCATTTTGCCGATCATCTTGCTGGCGGTGGTCATTGCGCCGCTGTTCCATGAAGCGCCATGGCCGACCATTCAGTGGGGCTTCAGCAAACCTGACTTTATGGGGCTGTGGAATAACTACACGATCTTTGGCTTGGGTATGCCGCCGCTGTCGATGTTCATTACCGCGTTCCCGACCATGTTGGCGGTGTACATCATCGTTTTCGGCGACGTGCTCAGCGCCAAGGTGCTGCTCGACGAAGCGCAGCAGATTCGAACCGATGAAAACGTGGACTACAACCCCGACCGTGCGCACCTGATATTCGGAGCGCGTAACGCGTTGATGAGCGTGTTTGGTCCAGACGTGGCGATGTGCGGGCCGAAATGGGCGGCCATGTTGGTGGTTGTGATCGAGCGTTTCAAAGGTGGGCCAAAGGCGATGAAATCGATTTACGGCGGCGTCGGCTCGTTTCGTTGGGGGACCAATACCGGCCTGTTGTTGCTGCCGGTGGTGACACTGGTGCAACCCATTTTGGGCGTGGCGCTGGCGCTGACCTTGTTGATTCAAGGTTATGTCAGCGTGCGTTTGGGCATCCTCGAAGCCCGCAGCCAGCGTGACCTCGGGATAGCCGGGGTAATCGGCGCGGTGTTGGCAGTCAAAGGCGCCAGTTGGGCCTTCGCCATCGGCGTAGTGCTGTGCCTGCTGATTTACGGTAAAAACTTCTTCAAGGGCGAGAACGACAAGACCTTTACCAAGGATGTCGGCGCGGTTGATGCCAAGCCGGTGGTGGTGAAGCCGGTTGTGCGTGCGGTGCCTGAGACGGTGGGTGATTGAACTGACCCTTCGGCAACACGTTGGCTCCTACAGATAAGCACGATCCCCTGAACTGCGCCCCAAATGTTGGACAGTGATTGAATAAGCTACGCGGCCTGAGTTCTGTATGCCACTGGACTCAAGC
>NZ_JASJVL010000017.1:0-111940 GCF_035019745.1 Pseudomonas sp. 10S5 | reverse complement strand
CCGGTGTCCGCCGCGCGCACCTTTACGGTCGCCGTCGCCACCGCGCCAACCATCGCCAGTGTCAAGGATTCCAAAGGCACCGAGATCCCCGCTGGCGGTACCACCTTTGACACCAGCGTGACGCTGGCGGGCAAGGCTGCCCCCAGCCAAAAGGTCGAGATCTTCGATGGCACCACGTCAAAAGGCACCGCGACGGTCAATGCCAGTGGCGACTGGACCCTCGCCCTCACGGCCCTGACAGTGGCCAGCCACAGCATCACCGCCAAGGCCGTATATGGCAGCAATCCGGTGTCCGCCGCGCGCACCTTTACGGTCGCCGTCGCCACCGCGCCAACCATCGCCAGTGTCAAGGATTCCAAAGGTGTCGAGATTCCCGCTGGCGGTACGACCAGGGACACCCAGGTAACAATCACCGGTACAGCATCTGCCAACCAACAGGTGCAGATTCTCGACGGCGCCAGCTCACTAGGCACGGTAACGGCGGCTGGTATTAATTGGACGTATACAATGTCGACAACAGTCATGTCCTACAGCATCAAGGCTCGCGGGCTTTATGGTAGCAATCCGGAGTCTGGTGTAAGGACGTTTACGGTTCAGCCAGCAACGCCGCCTTTTGTTATTGATACCTCGCCAGTCACGCTAGGTGGCAGGGCGTACATTTGGAACGATGGCAAACCGTTGCCAGCCGCGCCTGCGGCAGGGACATCCATTCAACGGTCTGCTAGCGGAGGTATTCCTCCGTATACATACCGAGCCTCCACAACAGCAGTCTCGATCAATGCAACATCAGGGCTAGTGCGAGCGCTCAAGAATGGCGCAGCCACCATAACAGTCAGAGATTCCAGCGGGACCGAGCTGAGCTATCAAGTAACGGTTACCGATGCATGGATAATCGAATACATCGGTGACTTTATTCATCGTGGAGCTTTAGAGTATCAACGCCCTGGTGGACACTTACCGAGTGGAGATGAAAACCAGCAAATTCGTACCCATTACGGAGCATCATGGCCCCATGGAGAGCGGGGTTGGTGGTCTTCTGACGTTAAGGGCGCTGACGCCCTGGTCGTCACTATACCGAGTGGTAGTGCGTTTTTTACCCTGAAAGCCTTTGCTTATGCGTCATTGTCGGTTTATAGATGAAGCCCTTAGGGAAAATTATCATGAATGAGTACATTGCTTCCTGAGCATCTTCACCATAAGAAAAGGCCTCGTGGCTGATTCACGGGGCCTGTCTTACTAGATGCGTTACGCCTGATATTGTTTACCAGCTATACCGAACCCCAACATTCGCCCCAAACGGCTGTTCGATATGTTCGCCGTTGGAGTAATCGAAGTCCGCATGCAACTGCAAACGCTCCGACATGCTGACGGCAACACCGGCGCCCAGTTCTCCGCGCGAGCCGGACAGGTCGTTGTTGAAGCGGTTGCCGTTGACGTTTACCTCATTGGCGTTGACAAACTCATGGGCCATGGCGCCACGAATGTAAGGCTGTACGACGCTACCACTTGCCAGGGTGAAGTTGCGGCCGACGGTCATACCGACTTTGCCCAACAGTGAACGGGCGTGGTCGCCGTTGGCGTCCATGCCGTTATTCAGGTCGTAATTCGCGCCCTGAATCGCCACGGCGGAGAGTTGGGTAAAGGGTTCGATGAAGTACTCGTTATCAAGCTTGATATGGCGACCGAATTCTACCGAGCCCCCCAGACCGATGTTGCTGTAGTTGCCCTTTGCACGCTCGCCATCGCTCATGGTGACGTTCGCGTTGTTCCTGAAGTGGTTGACCTTGACCACGCCATCAAAGTAATAGCCGCTGTCTGGGTCAAGCCAGGTGGTATAGCCCCCTACATACGAACTCTTGACCGCGCCAGTGGTGCCGCGGCTAAGGTCCAGATCAGACTCGCTATACCCGGCGAGTACCCCCACCAGCCAGTGCCCATCGCCCATCGGCAAGGGTGCATCAGCACCCAGCGAGAAACCTTGCTGGTTTTGCTGATACCCCAGACCGTTGGCATCGGCCACGTTGTATTTGTTGCCGTAGGTGCGAACCCAACCGCCGGCCTTACCGCCATTGAAGCGCAATTCACCCATGCGCGTACGCAGCGACGTCAGCTCCCCGTACCAGACGGTCGGGGCGGTGTTGAACAGCGCCAACACTGACTGGGTACCTGGGCTGATGATTTTCGACGACGGGTCGAGGAACCAGTCGGTGCCGCCTGAACCGTTCACCGCCGAGGTCAGGGCATAGGAGAATGCACCGACGTCGACCGGACCGTTCAGCAGCGAAAACTTCGCGTCTCCGGCTGCGGTGTGAACCAGTGTCACGGGGTCTGCCGTCAGCGGATCACGACCGGAACTGGTGACCAGCAGGCTGTGGTCGCCGGTTGCCGTGCCGGTCACGTTCAAGGTGTCGTGCAGGTTCTGCGCGAAGTCCACATTCATGGCGAAGGTGCCGTTACCCGCCAAGGTGCCTACGTTTAACTGATAGAACTGGCCGGCCGGGCCCATCGTCACCCGGCCGCCGTTCATGTTCAGCGCACCAATGGTATTATCGGCCGTCATGTTCCAGTTTGACTGGTTGTTAATGGCCACGTTGCCGACGTTGGTCAGACTGCCGGTGAAAGTCGAGCGGTCATTCAAGGTCAGTGCGCCAGTACTGCCAGCCTCGACATTCAGGTCACCGGTCATCTGGCCCTGGTTGAAGATCAGATTGCCGGTGCTGCCCCCTTGCACCTGAACATTGCCGGTGAGCGTGCTATTGGCAACGGTCATGGTGGCGGTCGAGCCGCCTTGAACTTCCAGCAAGTTGCCGTTGCCGCCGCTCAGGGTCGAGCCGTTGTTGACGTTGATGACTGCGGGCATCGTGCTGGAACTGACTCGAATCGCCGCCCCCGTAACGCCTTGCAGGCTGGCGTTATTCAGCACCAGGCGGTTGTCGCCGACGTTCTGCTGATCACGGGAAAACCGTGCACCGTTGACGTTGCCGGTGATCGTTGTTCCGCTGTTGGCTTCAACATCGCCGCCGATGATGTTCAAACCGGTGCTGCTTGCACCGGTGCCGGTCACGGTTGAGTTGTTAAGCACCAACCTGCTCAAACCCGTAATTTCTGCACCGGCGTCACCACCACTGGCGTTACTCCCTGTAAACGTGACATTCGATCCGCCGGTAGTTGTACCACCTGTTCTATTGACAGAAAGGCCCAAGTACTCACCGTTGATAGTGGCCCCACCTGAGATCGTCGCCGTACTGTCGGTAACGAATATGCCATCCCCTCCTGGGGCGGTCGTCGTGCCGCCGGTCATATTCAGCGTCGAGCCGGATGCAATCTGAATTGCTTCCGTTGTTGCTCCATTACTATTTAGTGTACTGGCACCTGTTACAACATAAAAGTCCGATGCTGTCGTACCATTGATATTCAGCGTTTGCCCGTTGCCGACGATTGCAGCGAGAAGTGTTGGGCTCGCCAACAAGGCTGGGACTACAACACTTAGGCCAAGCAGGTGTCGCGAATAACTACTAAAGTAAGGTGTTGATTTCGTGTTCATAGGCCGTTCATCTCCTTTGTGGAAGTGCGTTCGTTAGTGGACGCATGAGTTTGATGGCGGCGAACGATACAGACCCTCCTCCGGAGTTTATGTAGGACATTTCCTAGGATTGCTCGGAAATTTCCTACAGGCACTCAACGGTCAAACAAGGGCACGCGTCGTTGCAGAACACGCGCTGTTCCACTGACAAACACACTGCAAAACTCCAGTTTGCCTGTTTGGGTATAGTTCGATTTAAAAGAAAGCAGCGAGAAAAGACAAAAAACAGTGATTATTTTGTGCTTAAACGTGAGCACTGAAGTTGTTATAGCCAGAAGAAATAATGATTATGAAGAAGGGAAATGCCACCGGTATTTCCCTTCCTTTAACAGCAGCCTATGGCAATGGAATACGACAGGTGTCACCCCCGCCTATTTCAAAGAATGTCTTGACGATATGCCGTTGCGACGTCACTGGACGGCCATCAATCGTGGCGGTGTACTCAATAGAGCCCCAGTTGGGACTGGATGCCAACATTGCCGGTTCGTACGGGACATAGACGAGAAACCCGTTGGCCGCCTCGTTGGTCGTCGGCGTAAAACGGATCGTAGCAGTGGTGCTGGGTATCAATGTCGACCCTGCCGCGTCTCTCCAGCCCTGGTAGGTAAATACAAGCTCCTGATCCGCTAGTTGTGGTTCGCCGCCAGGCACTGCAATGACGGCTACCACTCCAAAGGGTGCTACGTTACGCAACGAGCTGCAATTGAACCAGTCGGTGAAATCAGTATCCAGGTTCTGGAACAACGGATTGGGAATGCTCGCTGTTTTGATGAGCACATCAACCAGTCTGGGCCGAGAAGTGTCTACGTTGTCATTCACACTGGGATGCGCAATGGTGTAATGCACCGGCAGTTCAGGATCATTGCCGCCGGTGTCGATAGCTGCCCAAGGGATGGTAAAGGGAACCAAAAAGTCATCGGCCTCAGTACCGATAACCCTATATTCGCCTCCGGGCGCGGGTACGGCCACGCCCTTCCAGTACAACTGAACGACGTCACCGGCCTTGTATTTTTCGTAAATAATAACCTCTGCGGTTGCATCTTGACCCGCATCGACCAGTTCCAGTTTGTTGGGCACCGTAGTGACGGCACCCTGAACATCCACCAGTGCCAATGCCGGGTTTTCGGTACCTGGATCAGGGTCGGGGTTGTCGGGCCCGGGTTTTCTCAAATCAACCTGAGGGTCCGCGCCCACGGTTTCAGGGAAGCGATCGGTGCCTCGTAGAATGGCGTAGCTGACATGCACCGTCTTGGGTCCGTCATTACCATTTTTCACCGCAGAGAATGGAATGTTAACGAACACCGGGAATCCCGGAATAGTCACTGGGGGCTGAGCAAGCCCGTCCCAGGTCACCGCGAACTGGTCCTGCCCCGCTTGAAAGTTGTCATATTCGTCTTCGAGTACAACGGCAACCCCCTGATACGCATCTGCCAGGTCGATCAACCCGTCATCAGCCAAGGGAACCGTGGGCGGCCGCAGGTTGGCGGGCGCAGGGTTCAGTCTTACATTCAGGTGTTTGAATCCCGACGCAGGCCCCACATTACCCACGCGGTCAGCCAGTGTGTAATAAATGCCATGTTCGCCCTCCACCGTACCGATATCAGCGGTTGTTAATTCAACAGTTACCACGTTATTAAGGTCAGGGCGAGTGAACTCTGCAAACAACCGGGCCGTGACTTGACTGACGCCATAATACACTCTGATGACGTCGTCTATTTTGGCATCCCCATACTCAGGAATCGTCACTGCAACAAATCCATTCGCATCGAGATATTCTTTGGTAATCCCATCGCGGTCGACTTCAGCCGGTACAATTACCACATTCCCTGCGTTGCCCGAATTGGGGGCGAGGTTATCGATATTGATCGATAGTTCATCAGAATAGTTAGGATTTCCGCCCACGTTAAATCCATAGGTCAAACTATAGCGCCCTGCATTGACCGTTTGACTCGCGGGCAGTTCCAACTCAATCGGGAAAGCGGCGTCCAGAATGGGCAAGCTGCCGGAGTATCGTGGGCCGACGGGCACCCCGCTCCAAAGCAACTGCACATAATAAGGAGTGCCATCTGCATCCGAACCTGGCCGTTCAAAGATAGGGATATTAACCGCTAAGGACACCCCGTGAGGTTGCGGCAACTGGTTTTTCTCATCGTCTGCTGTATCGGGCAGCAACGGGTTAAGTGGACTCATTGCCGGTGCCGGAAGTATCAGTTTAGGCGCGTTGGCCTGTATTTCCCTCGCGTATTTGCGGGCATGGGCCGCGGCTTTTTGCTTTGGCGTTAAACCCTTATCAGTGGTTAACATTTCATAGTCCCTCATGGTAGTTAAGCTGTGTGTCCGCGATGAACTTCAAGTCCATGAAGTTTTCGCGCAGCACGGTTCCACTTCGTACACTTACTGTCACTGACGACGTGCGTACATAGGCCGAACTTCGCCGATAGAGGGTGGATAACAGAGAAGCGTGTATCAGATACCCACCGTATTGCGCAGGAACAGCGCGTCATCATTGCGATGATGGCAGCGGCTCATGTTAATCAATCCTCACAAAGATCCAGGTCCGGAGAACACGACTCGCCACTGGGCATCTTGCGGGTGATTTTTACAAAATCCATGTCCGAGCGGCCAAACCCGCCGCTGGTTTTATAAAGTGCGTACTGAGCCGTCGCCGAGCCGTTGTCCTCCATGGGTTCAATCAAGGTGTCGTAGGGCACTACCACAATGTCAAAACCGTCAGCCGCCTCGCTGGCGCTTAATGTCTTGATAAAGGTTTGGATCACCCCAGGAATAGGATTACTACCGTTCAAGGAGTTACAGCCCTGCCACGTCAGCTCGACTCGATCATTGGCGCTGAACTCGGCATGGCCTGCGACCCTGACCGTTACGCCTTCCCAAAGCCTGGGCACCGCGCAGCAATTTAGATAACCAAACAGATTGGCATGGGGAAACTCTGGCGCCGGCAACCCTTCAATCAGCACAATCGAAACATCGACCTCGGTGATGCGCGCCTGCTGCTGGTTAACGCCATTGCTGGTGGTGTAATACACCGGTAATGCGCGGTTGTTCAGCTCCGGCTCGATCACTGCCCACGGGATTTCCACGCTGATGAGTTGACCACCGACATCGCCACTTTGAACGCTGTAGCGGGCGGCAGCTTGGCTGATAGAGCCCCAAAACACCTCAATGACCTCAAGGGGCTGGGGGTTGTCATACAGCGCCAAGGTCGCCGTGGCGTCCAGTCCATAATCCAACGCAGTTAGCGTATTAGGGATGTCCGAGATTTTCCCGCGAACGTCCAGTTTCGCCAGGCTGATATTGAGCAGCGCCGGGGCATTGGCATGGTCCTGGCCGGCAATGGTCAAGTTGACCGGCGCGGTGGCCTGCGGTGAGGAGGGTGTCTCTAACGTGCCCCGACGCACGACGTAATCCACCTCGGCCGTCAATGGGCCTAATCCCTTCGCCCTTAATACCGGCCATGGCACATAAGCGCGAAGCGGGAATGCCGCCGGGTCGACGTCCAGTTCGTTGAGTTGCGTACCGTCCCAGTTGATTAGGATCTTCTGAGTACTGTCGGCGTTATCGTATTGATCGATTTCAACCGTCACGCCCCCTTCATTGTTGGCGCCTTCACGGGCCTGTTCACGGTCGATCAAGCCTCGGGCTGACAACGGAATACGCGGCGGCTTGAGGTTTTCCGGCGCGGGGGTCAGATCGACCAGGATCGACGACAAGGTCGACCGTGGCCCTCGGTTGCCCGCCAGGTCCCTGAGCCGATAGTAGGCATAACGTCGGCCCTGGCCTGCGTTGCGAATGTCGGCTTCATAAAAAACGATCGCCATCTGATTGTTATCGATATCTTCCTGACTGAACTCTTGCTCGCGAATCGCCGCTTCATCATCCGGTGGCAGGTTCTTGTCGGTCCAGTAATAAACGGCCCGATCCTGGGCCTGCGGTCCGGTGTAGCGAGGCACCTGAGCACGGACTTCGCCGTACTGGGTCAAGTAGTCATCGGTGATAACGCCGTTCAACTCCGGGGGAAATATCAGCGCAAAGGGGTCCTGGTTATCGTTGGGGGCTTCCCGGTCAACCGTGACCGTTATTTTTAAAGATTCCTTTGCATTGCCTCCGGTTGTTTTGGTGTAGGAGAGGTCATAAACGCCATGCACTAACTTATCCACAGGCACCGTGCACGTCTTGGGGCCTGGAGCGATTGGCGGGTCAAACCGATACTGCTTTACGGAGACAAAGGGCGCACCCGCAAGCCGCCAGCCGATGTCAATGAAATCGGTCAATACGGGATCCATGGAGAAGTCCCAAGGCGGAACAATAAGTTCAAGGTCCTGATCCACGGCGCTGCGAGGCACCAATCCTTGTGCATGTTGGTCGCCGTTACCGTCTTTGATGATCGAGGGTACGTCAGGCGCCAGATAGTCGACCTGAGTGATGTCAATGCGTTGCGTGCCGCCAACAGGGCGCGATCCTACAGGGCCAGCCATTGCGAAATCCCTCCATGGAATTCATATCGATCAGCGACGTACGTCCGGGTTGCCACGTTCGATCTTGTTGAACTGTCACTTCATTCAACGCTAATTAGTGCAGGAGGGGTACTGTCACAAATGACAGGTTTTGGCCGATAATTCGACCGTTTGTCGGCGGAGCAAAGATGAACCGCAAGGGACTGATTGTTTTAGGCGATTTACCGAAAATCATCTGTCCCCTACGCCAAGTCCCTATACCAGGCTCGCGTCGATCACCAACACCACCTTCCCCGACACCTGATTGGTCGCCAGTTCCGCGAAGGCTTCTTCGGCTTCCGTAATCGGGAATGTTTTGGCCAATTGCGGCTTCAGGCGCCCTTCGCTAAACAAAGGCCATACGTGCTGCCCCAGATCGCGAAGCAGGTCAGCTTTGAACTGATCGCTACGGCTGCGCAGGGTTGATCCGAGGATATTTACGCGCTTGCTCAATACCTGTGCCAGATCCAGTTGCGCCTCGCGGCCACCCATCAAGCCGATCAGCACCAGGCGTCCATCAACGTTCAGCACCTTCACATTCAGCGCCGCGTAGTTGCCGCCGACCGGGTCAAGGATCACGTCGAACGGGCCGAGGTCTTTCAGGCTGTCCAGGTTGTCGCTGCGCACCACCCCGCCTTGGGCACCTAGCGCCTGGCAATAGGCCAGGCGCTCAGCGGAACCCACGCTGACCCACACCGGGTTGCCAAAGGCTTTGCAAAGCTGAATACCGGCTGAACCAACACCACTTGCGCCGGCGTGCAACAAGACTTTTTCACCGGGTTTCAGCGCTGCAAGCTGAAACAAGTTCAACCAAGCGGTGGCGTACACCTCAGGGATACCGGCAGCTTCGGACAATGACATTCCGTCGGGAACCGGCAATACGTGGTGACCATCGACCACCACTTCTTCAGCCATGCCGCCGCCCGCCAACAGTGCGCAAACCCGGTCGCCGACCTGCCAGGACGAGCCCGCGCCTACCTCACTGATGACCCCGGAACACTCCATTCCAAGGGTCTGGCTCGCGCCCGGCGGCGGTGGATAAAGTCCGGACCGCTGGAGTAAATCAGCGCGATTGAGCCCTGCCGCCGCAACACGAATACGAACTTGTCCCACGTCACACGTCAAGTCGGGCTGTTCAAGCCATTCCACATGTCCTTCAACGCCTTGCAATGCTTTCACGGTGCCTCCATAGTGACTCTGGACTGAGCCGGTGCTATAGACGCACGGGCTTTTTGCATTATGCGACCGGATCCGACGGAACCGGCGATCTCAAAGACGGCCTAATATGCGTTATCAATTGCCCCCGCGTCGAATCAGCATGAAGCATTATCTCCCTAGCACCGCACTCGCCTTATTGATTGGCCTGAGTGCCTTGCCCATGTCCACCCCTGTGTTTGCAGCCAACAGCTGGGATAACCTTCAGCCTGACCGCGAAGAGGTCATTGCGAGCCTGAACATCGTAGAGCTGCTCAAAAGGCACCACTACAGCAAGCCTCCTTTAGACGACAAGCGTTCTGTCATCATCTATGAAAGCTACCTCAAACTGCTCGACCCCTCGCGCAGCTATTTCTTGGCCAGCGATATCGCCGAGTTTGACAAGTGGAAGGTGCAGTTCGACGACTTTCTGAAAAGTGGTGACCTGAACGCTGGCTTCATCATTTATAAGCGCTATCTGGATCGCGTTAAATCGCGTCTGGACTTTGCATTGGCAGAGCTGGGAAAGGGCGTCGACAAGTTCGACTTCACCACCAAGGAAACCTTGCTGATCGACCGCAAGGACAGCCCATGGGCCAAGTCTGACGCTGAGCTGAATGACTTGTGGCGCAAGCGGGTCGAGGATGAAGTGCTGCGATTAAAGATCGCTGGCAAAGAACCCAAGGCCATCCAAGAACTACTGACCAAGCGCTACAAGAATCAGTTGGCGCGACTGGAGCAGACCCGCAGCGAAGATGTGTTTCAGGCCTACATCAACAACTTCGCCATGTCCTATGACCCGCACACCAACTACCTGTCCCCGGACAGCGCGGAAAACTTCGACATCAACATGAGCCTCTCGCTGGAAGGCATTGGCGCGGTGTTGCAAAGCGATAACGACAACGTGAAAGTCGTGCGTCTGGTTCCGGCCGGACCTGCCGCCAAAACCAAACAAGTGGCGCCTTCAGACAAAATTATCGGCGTCGCCCAAGGCGACAAAGAGATGGTCGACGTGATCGGCTGGCGTCTGGACGAAGTGGTCAAACTGATTCGCGGTGCCAAAGGCTCAGTAGTGCGCCTGGAAATCATTCCGCACACCAACGCGCCGAACGACAACACCAGCAAAATCGTGGCCATTACTCGTGAAGCAGTAAAACTTGAAGAACAGGCGGCGAAAAAGTCGATCCTCCACCTCAAGCAAAACGGCCATGACTACACACTCGGCGTGATTGAAATCCCGGCGTTCTATCTGGACTTCAAGGCCTACCGTGCTGGCGATCCGGAATACAAGAGCACCACCCGGGACGTGAAAAAACTGCTGACCGAACTGATGGCCGAGAAAGTCGATGGCGTCGTGATTGATCTGCGTAACAACGGCGGCGGCTCATTGCAGGAAGCCACCGAGCTGACCAGTCTATTCATCGACAAAGGCCCTACCGTGCTGGTGCGTAACGCCGACGGTAAGGTTGATGTGCTTGAAGATGAAGCCACTGGTGCTTTCTACAAAGGCCCGATGGCGCTGCTGGTCAACCGCTTGTCTGCTTCCGCTTCGGAGATTTTTGCCGGCGCACTGCAGGACTATCACCGCGCATTGATCATTGGCGGTCAGACCTTCGGTAAAGGCACCGTGCAGACCATTCAGCCGCTGAACCATGGCGAACTGAAACTGACACTGGCCAAGTTCTACCGGGTCTCCGGTCAGAGCACTCAACATCAAGGCGTGTTGCCGGACATCGCGTACCCCTCGATCATTGATACCAAGGAAATCGGCGAAAGCGCGCTTCCGGAATCAATGGCCTACGACACCATTAAGCCTGCGATCAAACCCGTGGTGGACCCGTTCAAACCGTTCCTTGAGCAGTTGAAGGCACGCCACGATGCGCGTTCGTCGAAAGACCCTGAGTTTGTCTTCATTGAAGACCGTCTGGCTCTTGCTCAGAAGTTGATGCTCGAAAAAACCGTCAGCCTGAACGAAGCCGAACGTCGTGCTCAACACACTGACATTGAAGGCAAGCAACTGGCGCTGGAAAACGCCCGTCGCAAGGCTAAAGGTCAAGACCCGCTCAAAGAGCTGAAGAAAGAAGACGAAGACGCGCTGCCCGCAGAAGACGACAAGACCAAACCCGAGGACGACGCTTACCTGTCGGAGACCGGGCGCATCCTGATCGACTACCTGAACTTAAACGCGGCGGTGGCAAAGAAGTAATCACGCACAATATTGACGTAAAAATGATGGCCAATACGACTAGTTAGTAGCATTTGGTCATCAAACAGTCATGAATCTGTCGTGAAATATAGGGGCTGAGCGCAAATGTGCTCAGCCCCTTTTTCTTATTCCGAGATTGCCATGACCGCCATTGAACAGCTGGGTGCCTTGAGCTCAATTTTGGCTCAACGCGATCTACACAGCTTGTTCCAACCGATAGTCTCACTGTCGGATCGCCGAATTTTAGGCTACGAAGCCTTGACAAGAGGGCCGTCAAACAGCCCGCTACACTCCCCCATCACCCTGTTTGCCATCGCCCGTCAAGCGGGTCGATTGAGTGAATTGGAGATGGCTGCACGCGAGTCCGCTTGCCGACGTTTCAACGACCAGAAACTCGACGGAAAGCTTTTTCTCAATGTCTCACCTGAATCCTTGCTGGAACCTACCCACCCCCCGGGCCGCACTCTGGAGCTGCTGCAGACTTACGGCATCGCACCGAGCCAGGTGGTCATTGAGCTGACCGAGCAAACTCCCACAGAAGATTTCGATCTGCTGTACAAGGCACTGCATCACTACCGCGACATGGGTTTTTCCATCGCACTGGATGATCTCGGTGCGGGCTATTCAAGTCTGCGTTTGTGGTCAGAACTTCGCCCGGACTACGTCAAAATCGATCGACATTTCATCGACGGCATTCATCAAGATGCGGTCAAACGTGAGTTCGTTGGCTCCATGCTGCAAATGGCCAAAGCGTCCCGTGCGCTGGTGATTGCCGAAGGCATTGAGTTGCAGGAAGAACTGGCCGTACTCATCGACATGGGGGTGGATTTGGTTCAGGGCTATTTGCTCTGCCGTCCGCAAGAATACCCCCCGCGCGATGCCCATGCTTTGCTGCCCAAACTTAACCCGGCGGCTCCCGCGCTAAATGAAGACGCCCCGGACTTGCGCGCATTGCTGATTGAGCAACCGGCGGTTAATAAGGCCGCGCCGACAGCAAGCGTACTTGAGTGCTTCCGCAAGCAAGCAAACTTGAACTCGCTGGCGGTGCTTGACGAGTTGTTGCAGCCCTGCGGCATCGTCCATCGACATTCGCTTTCGGACGCGTTGCTTAAGCCCTTCGCCACCGACCTGTTCGCCCGCAAACCCATCAGCCGCTTAATGAACACCGATTTTCTTGCGGTGGAGCTCAGCCAATCGCTGCAACAGGTAAGCCGTCTGTTGACCAGCCGAGCCCGACAGCGCATCGAAGAAGACTTTATCATCACCCTGAACGGTAACTATCTGGGACTGGGCCGGGTAATTGACGTGCTGAAACTGATTACCGAACTGAAAATCCAGCAAGCGCGCTACGCTAACCCATTAACTTTATTACCCGGCAACGTGCCCATCCAGCAATGCCTCACGCGACTGCTGCAACAAGGTCAGGAGTCGATGATTTGTTACGTGGATATCGACAACTTCAAACCATTCAACGACATCTACGGCTATGGCAGGGGCGATGAAGTGCTGCTGTGCCTCGCGCAATGCCTGAACGACCGCATCGACCCAAGCCGAGACTTTGTCGGGCATATCGGTGGTGATGACTTCTTGATGGTGCTGGGCTCAGAAGATTGGCGTAAGCGCTTAAATCTGCTGCTGGAGGATTTTCAGAACCAGTGCCGTCGCTTCTATCGGGCCGAGCACCTGGAGTGCGGTTGTTTCACGGGGTTGAATCGCCAAGGCCAGCGTCAAGAATTCTCGCTGCTGTCGCTGTCCATCGGTGTGGTTCACCTACGCCCCGAAGCCTGCGCACATCTAGATGCCAGTCAATTGGCCGAGTTGGCATCGCAAGCCAAGCATTTTGCCAAAAGTGTGACCGGAGCCAGCGTGCATGTGATCGACAGCCTGGACTCGGTAACCGTGAAAGATTGAACAACGACCCGTAGGGGCTACTCCGCCTCTCCGACGCCGCGTTGTCAGTTAGAGAACAAGCTCGACAGGGTGTTTTTTTGCACTCAAAGGCTATGCAATGTTTGCCTAAAACCCATGCGGCTTTCCCATACCCTCAAACTGTTTTGCGCGCTCGGGGTCAGCCGTTAGGCCAGGCCCACCCTTGTTGTATAGCTGCGACAACTTGATCGGCGCTAACGGGTGACCGGCTTTAACGGCCATTTCCCAAAAGCGCGCGGTCTCTGCCGCATCTGGAGCGTTACGGGTGTCTCCCGCCAAACTAACCACACCCAGTTGGTACGCAGCCTTGCTGTCTCCACCATGTGCGGCCAGACGCAATAAACGCAGACCTTCTTCCCGCGCGCCCAAGCCCTGGCCCCGAAACAGCAGGATATGCCCGTAAAAGCTTTGAGCATCGACATCGCCAAGATTGGCCATACGCGAGAACTGACCTTCTAACCATTGCCAGCTTTTAGGTCGCTCGACAAACCAATGCCAATGAAACAATCGGCGGGCCAGCAGGTAGGTCATTCGTGCCCGCAAATACCATAAAGGTCGAATCATGCTATCTCCGGATAGCTATATTCAAAAACCCGCACCACTTCAGATGCGTGCCAGGAAGCGGCCGCAATACCGTCCGATGGACCGCAGAATCGCCCAAGCCGTTCGACACAGTCGAAAAAGCCAGTGCGCGGCAAGCGGCTGGCACCTTGGCTGATGACCAGTGAACTGCGTAGCGGTTGCTCCGCACGAGCGTCCAATGCAGCCAGGTGCTCAAGTGCGGCGGTAAGTGTTTGCATAGCGGGACTGGGTAGCTGAAGACGTTCGAGCAATGCGCGGTAGGTCAATAGATGGCGTTGTCGGCGAGCCTGATCTAACTCCGCCAATAGCCCTTCCCAGTGCTGACGACTAATGCGAACACTCATGATTCACCTCGCCAACCGGGTACGCCTAGCTCCCAAGCCAAACTCCGTCGAATAGCAGCATCCGGCACCCGCTCACCGCTTTCGATTAAATCCAGGTACGACGGGCTGATTCCAACTGTGCGCGCCAACTGCGCGACCTCCAGACCCTTGGCATCTCGTAGGGCGCCCAGTTGATCCAGGCTTGGAAGATCGCCCGTTAGGACGGCTGAAGAGGGCGTTGTAGCTTTTTGCGTGGATGGAGCGCCAACACCCGCTGCTTTCAACAAAGCCTGGTACTGGGCCCATGGCAATACTGCGTACTCTGGCTCTCCATCACGTGTAATTATTTGAAGATCCATACAACCCCCTGTAGGACTACAACACTTTGCATGTAGGCTTTTTCCGTGTGTCGGCATCTTAACAGTGGACAGAGTGCAGGTGCGTAGTCTCAATGCGCCTGGATTTTATTCATTTACGCGAATTCACTCTATTGGCACGCCCCATCATTCCTTGTGATGCTCAAGCTCAAGCAACGCAGGCGTCGCGGGCAGACGCTCGACTGCTGCAAGTTTTTCAACTGACTGCATGGCACGCCAAGCTCGAAAGGCATCAAGTTCAGCCTCCAGGGTCTTCATGACCCAACCTAACACCACGATGTCATCAAGCATGCCAATCACTGGAATCCAATCAGGAATAAGATCGATGGGGCTTAGGAAATACATCAGTCCCGCCACCACCGAGACCATAGCCTGGGGGCTGATCGCGCGGTACTCGCCGCGCCAATACGCCAGGCACAACGCTTGCAACAACCGCAGATCGTCTTTGAGTTTGCCCAGCCGATTCCCTTCGGCCGCCCCCTTGCGCGCTACCGCGAACAGCAACGCCGGTAAACGCCCAGCGGTAATCAAGCGCTGAGCCATAGGGATAAACCGAAGCAGATTCCAAGGCATTTTCATAATGACTCCCGTTGAATGATTGCGACCTGCTGTAGGAATTCGACTTCAGCGGATGCGCGTCATCAGCAACTTTAACGGCGTATAAATGTTATCCACACAAGTTGTGGATAACCTTGTGAACAGAGCCACTTTTCTGGCCTAAGAATCCCGGATTACAGGGCTTACGCTCAAATCGGGCGTTTTTTACTCACATTAAAAATCGCATAAATTCGTTGACTTGAGACCTGACAGAAGCTACCCCCACTACTTAACCCGGAGCCGAGTTAATCGTCCTACAATCACGCCTCTATCAACACGCCTGTAGACGCTATTACGACTACATTAAAACTAATCTGTTCGCCGACGAACACCAGATACGACAACGCCCCGTCGAGACGGGGCGTTGCGGTCAAACCGGAGAAGCTCTATTACTTGGCGGCTGGCACGTCAGGCGCTTCTGCAGCAGCAGGGTCCTTGATGGCAAGCAGTTCAAGATCGAAAACCAATACTGAGTTGGCGGGAATCGTAGGACTTGGGCTCTGCGCGCCGTAAGCCAGGTCGCTAGGAATGTAAAGTTTGACCTTTTCGCCAACGTGCATCAATTGCAGACCTTCGACCCAACCTGGAATCACGCCGCTTACTGGCAAATCAATCGGGCTGCCACGCTCAACGGAACTGTCAAAAACTTTCCCGTCAGTCAGCTTGCCGGTGTAATGAACCGTCACTATGTCGGTCGGCTTAGGCTGAGGGCCATCGGCTTTTTTGATGATTTCGTATTGCAAGCCAGAAGCCGTAGTGGTTACTTCCTTACGCTTGCCGTTTTCTTCAAGGAACTTTTTGCCCGCAGTGGCCGACTCTTCGCTCATCTTGGCCATGCGCGCTTCAGCACGTTTCTGCAAGGCAGCAAAAGCTTCAACCAGCTCGTCGTCCTTGAGCTTCTGTTCTTTTTTGCCGACGGCATCTTCGATGCCTTGGGCTACGGCTTTGGAATCCAGATCATCCATGCCTTCTTGAGCCAGGCTTTTGCCCATGTTCAAGCCGATGCCATACGAAGCTTTCTGTGCCGGTGTTTTCAGCTCTACATTGGTATGCGAGTCACAACCCGCCAGTACCAGACCAACCAGGGCTACCGCCGCCGCCAACCGATGCTGTTTCATACTGATTCCTTGTTCATGCGCCAATAGGGCAAACGAGTAAAGCCGCGAGCTTATCAGGCTGCCGCGATCAATGGCTACCGGCATGAGAGGCGACAAAGACAGATAAGTTCAGGTATCCAAACGTTTTATTAGCTTGCCTGTGAGTCGTACAGCATCGGTTCAGCTATACCAAAGAGGCCTTTTGCCTTCTGGGAGCACGTTCGCCAGCGGCCTTTGGGCAATACGGTCAAATCAAAATTATTCTCGCAAGCCCTGTTCAATCAGAGCATGGCGTGATTACGTAGGCCATATTACTGAGAAAATGGCTACTTGCCATCAACGCATTGGCTCAGGCATAAGGGGGCTATCACTCAACAAGGAGGTTTCACGTTGCGCTTTATTTCCCGAGTTTTTCTGCTGATTGCGGTCTTGCTGTGCGCGGCTTTGGCGGTTGTTCTCTACTACGTCGCCAATCCAAAACTGCCGTTCTATGTACCCGCACAACAGCTGCATTACCTTGAGCAATGGAGCGAAGAGGACCGCCAAACGTTTTATTACACACCCCAAGGTACTCAAGTAAAAAACCTGCGCTATGACTGGTTCAGCGCGCTAGAACTGCCCTTCTCTGATAAACGCTTCGCGACGCCGGAGTATTTGGCGCGTTTTGGCTTTCTGGTGGACCCGAAACAAAAGGCGACGACCATTAATCCGGGCAACCTGCCTGTGGGCTTTGCCCAGCATCAAAATCCTGGCAGCAGCGAGCAGTATCTAGAGATCACCTGCTCCGCTTGCCACACCGGGGAATTACGCTTTAAAGGCCAGGCACTGCGCATCGACGGTGGATCGGCTCAGCATGTATTGCCTTCCAGTGTCCCGACGTTGCGCGGTGGCAGTTTCGGTCAGGCGCTGGTCGCCAGCCTGTTTGCAACTTATTACAACCCTTGGAAGTTTGAACGCTTCGCACGCAAGGTTCTTGGTCAAAACTACGACACGCAACGCGAGCGTCTGCGCACCGACTTCAAACAATCACTGGATATCTTTTTACACGCGGCCTGGAACGACACCCACCGTGGGCTTTATCCCACCGAAGAAGGGCCAGGCCGTGCAGACGCTTTCGGGCGCATCGCCAATGCCGCCTTCGGCGACGCGATTTCCGAGAAAAACTACCGTATCGCCAACGCGCCCGTGGATTACCCGCAGCTTTGGGACATTTGGAAATTCGATTGGGTGCAGTGGACCGGTTCAGCTCGCCAACCCATGGCACGTAACATCGGTGAAGCCCTTGGCGTGGGCGCTACGTTGAATTTGTTCAATGTTGAAGGTCACGCTCTGACCGGCGACGCCCGCTATCCCTCGAGTGCAAGGGTTCAGGACCTTCATCGAATAGAAGACACCCTGCAACGGCTCAAACCGCCGAGGTGGCCTGAAGAGTTGCTGGGCGTTGTTGACCGCCCACTTGCCGCGCAGGGAAAGCTACTGTTCCAGAAGAATTGTGCCGGGTGTCACGTACCGCCAACGAAGCAATCCTATGACCGTCCGATACTAGAGCTGACAATGCTGCCTGTCGCGGAGATTGGCACCGACCCCAATACCGCCAATAACATTGCCGATCAGCGTTACGACTTGAGCGCGCTGAAATGGGATCCGCAAGCGCTAACGGCGCTGGACGTCGAGCTGGTTCCTGAATCTGATGTCCCAGTGGACCCAAGTCAGATCTCGATGGCCAAAGGGCTGGCTTATATCACTGCATTCGTCGAAAACCGGGCGTACCGCGACTTAAAAATTTCGCTTGCTGAAAGCCATCGTCTGAACGGCTTTGGCTTGCCGATCAGCGTCCGTGAAGTGCGGGCTTACCGCGCCCGGCCGCTGGAAGGTGTCTGGGCTACCCCACCGTTTTTGCACAACGGCTCGGTTCCTAACCTCTACCAATTGCTGTCGCCACAGGATGAACGCGCCACGACTTTCTATACCGGTAGTTTTGAATACGATCCCAGTCATCTGGGCTACCGCACAGAAGCCTTCGCTGGCGGCTTTTTATTCGACACAAAAAAGTCCGGCAACCACAACAGCGGTCATGAGTTTCGCGCCGGACCCCGTGGCAACGGTGTAATTGGCAGGCAGCTGCAACCCCAAGAACGCTGGGCCCTGTTGGAGTACCTGAAGGTGCTAGGTGGCCCACTCGAATCAGAACTGCCATAAGCGCGTAAGTGCGCCGGATACAAGGATCAACACATGCTGACCAAACTCTGGGTCCGCCTCGGCGCGTTTCTGGGCAAGACCTTGCTCAAGTTGCTGGCACTTGGCCTGATCGGATGGCTGCTGGCAACCACTTGGTATGCATGGCACTACCGCGGGCCGGTGTCGGCGCAGGAGCAGATTCCGCCTGAGGAATCAGCGATGTCCCAAGACATCATCCAGACCGCCATTCAGATCGTCGATCAACACCGCGAAAGTACTCGTTATCTGCGGGATGCCCATGCCAAAGCCCATGGCTGCGTGAATGCACAGGTTCAAGTGCTGAACGATCTCGCTCCGGCACTGCGCCAAGGCGTGTTCGCCGAGCCAGGTAAAATCTGGCAAGCGTCGATGCGCCTGTCCAACGGCAACGCTTTCCCGCAGTTTGACAGCATCAAAGATGCGCGCGGCATGGCCATCAAATTGATGGATGTACCCGGCACGCAGTTGTTAGCCAACCAACAAGGACGCGGCGAGCAGGATTTCGTGATGTTCAGTCATCCGAATTTTTTCGTCAGCGATGTCGCTGAATATCGTCAGAACATCGCTGCCCAGGCCAACGGTCAAACCGGCCTGGCGTTTTTCCCAAACTGGGACCCGAGAACCTGGCAAATCCGCCACCTGTTCATTGCATTGGGCACGCTGGCACCGGCGCCTGATAGCCCGACCCAGGTCACTTACTACTCGGTATCGCCTTACAAGTTCGGCGCCGCCAATGCCAAGTTCCGGGTCGCGCCGGACCCGCAAAACTGTCCCGACTACGCGCTGCCGCTCCAGAATCGGAAAATGCCAAACTTCCTGCGCGGCGCACTGACTCAGCAATTGTCGACAGATAGAGTGCCCGCTTGCTTTGTTCTACAGATCCAGCGGCAAGACTCAAGCAAGTTTATGCCCATCGAAGACACCAGCATTGAATGGAAGGAAAGTGACGCGCCGTTCGAAACGGTCGCCTCAGTGAAAATTCCAGCGCAAGACTTCGACACCCCAGAGCTAAATCTGGCGTGCGATAACGAATCATTCAGTCCCTGGTTTGGTATCACTGACCACCGCCCGATTGGTGGTATCAACCGTCTGCGCAAAGCGGTGTACGACGCGGTAAGCGAGTACCGCCATGCGCGTAACGCCGAACAATAATTGGCGGCGGCAACGTCTGTTCGCACAACGGAGTAGGAGCCGAAGGCTGCGATCAGTCAAAGAGACCTTCGCCAATAAGTTGGCCCCTGCAAAGGGCCTCCTACCGGTAAATTTCGCACAAAAAAAAACGACCCTAAGGTCGCTTTTTTTGCTTCAAGGAGTTCAAGGGCCTTGAAACGTAATATGGCGCAGCGGACGGGACTCGAACCCGCGACCCCCGGCGTGACAGGCCGGTATTCTAACCGACTGAACTACCGCTGCGCGTAACACTAAGAAGGAATTGGTGGGTGATGACGGGATCGAACCGCCGACCCGCTGCTTGTAAGGCAGCTGCTCTCCCAGCTGAGCTAATCACCCTTCACTCTCGGTGTGGCGCGCATTCTATATAGCGACCCTACCTCTGGCAAGCACTTTCTAAAATACTTTTATAATGCCGCCAAAGGCTTAGCGCAGGGTTGGCCGCAGACGCTGAGGAGGGAATAATGCCCCCCTTTGCACATAAGGAGAGCTTTACCCCATGTGGTTCAAAAACCTGCTTGTCTATCGCCTGACCCAAGATCTGCCTTTTGATGCTGAGGCGCTGGAAACCGCATTGGCGACCAAACCCGCGCGCCCATGTGCCAGCCAGGAGTTGACCACTTACGGTTTCGTGGCTCCGTTCGGCAAAGGCGAGGACGCACCCCTTGTCCACGTCAGCGGCGATTTCCTACTGATAGCTGCGCGCAAAGAAGATCGTATTCTGCCCAGCAGCGTTGTGAATGACGCAGTAAGAGAGAAGATCGAAGAGATCGAAGCCGAACAAATGCGCAAGGTCTATAAGAAGGAGCGCGATCAGCTCAAGGACGAAATCATCCAGGCGTTCTTGCCCCGTGCCTTTATTCGTCGCGGCTCGACCTTTGCCGCCATCGCACCGAAGCAGGGTCTGATCCTGGTCAACGCTTCCAGCCCGAAACGCGCAGAAGACCTGCTGTCTACGTTACGTGAAGTGATCGGCTCATTACCGGTGCGCCCTCTGACCGTGAAAGTCTCGCCAAGCGCGACCATGACTGAATGGGTCAAAACCCAAAAAGCGGCTGACCACTTCTTCGTGCTTGATGAATGTGAGCTGCGTGACACCCACGAAGATGGCGGCATTGTTCGATGCAAGCGCCAAGACCTGACCAGCGAAGAAATCCAGCTGCACTTGAGCACCGGAAAAGTGGTCACTCAACTGTCGCTGGCCTGGCAGGACAAACTGTCGTTTGTGCTTGACGACAAGATGGTGATCAAGCGCCTGAAGTTCGAAGATTTGCTGCAAGACCAGGCGGAACAGGACGGCGGCGAAGAAGCCCTTGGCCAGTTGGATGCCAGCTTTACCCTAATGATGCTGACCTTCGGTGAGTTCCTGCCGGAGCTGTTCGAAGCGTTAGGAGGCGAAGAACTGCCGCAGGGCATTTAACGCGTCATACCACTCCGCTGTTTTGCGCTACCGGCAGCGGTAGCGCACGCTTTCTCACTATAAAAACAGGATCAGACCATGCGTGCGCTGGCTGCGTTGAGTCGCTTTGTGGGCAATACTTTCGCTTATTGGGTGCTGTTGTTTGCCGTGTTGGCGTTTGTGCTGCCCCAATGGTTTATAGGGTTGAAAAGCGCCATCGTGCCGTTACTCGGCTTGGTGATGTTCGGCATGGGCCTGACGCTCAAGGTTGATGATTTTTCAGAAGTCGCTCGCCATCCATGGCGTGTGGCCTTGGGCGTTATCGCCCATTTCGTGATCATGCCCGGAGTGGCCTGGTTGTTATGCCGAGTGTTTCATTTGGCCCCAGAAATAGCCGTCGGTGTGATTTTGGTGGGCTGCTGCCCAAGCGGAACCTCTTCCAATGTCATGACCTGGCTGGCCCGGGGCGACTTGGCGTTGTCGGTCGCGATTGCCGCCGTGACCACTCTTCTCGCCCCATTGATGACACCGGCATTGATTTGGTTACTGGCCTCAGCCTGGCTGCCGGTGTCCTTCATGGATATGTTCTGGTCGATTCTGCAATTAGTGCTACTGCCTATCGTTCTCGGCGTCGTTGCACAACGCGTACTCGGCCCACGGGTGAAAGCTGCAGAAGAGGTATTGCCGCTGGTGTCTGTGGTCAGCATCGTCATGATCGTCGCCGCCGTGGTCGCCGCGAGCCAAGCGAAAATCGCTGAATCCGGGTTGCTGATCATGGCCGTGGTCATCCTGCACAACAGCTTCGGCTTCGTGCTGGGCTACTTCACTGGCAGGTTGTTCAAGCTGCCTTTGGCTCAACGCAAATCCTTGTCGCTGGAAGTCGGCATGCAAAATTCCGGGCTCGGCGCCGCACTGGCCAGCGCACACTTCACGCCATTGGCTGCTGTGCCAAGCGCCTTGTTCAGTGTTTGGCACAATATTTCCGGGGCGCTGCTTTCTACTTACTTCCGGCGCATGAGTGAGAAGGCGGATCGGGAAGCGGCCAACACTCTGTAGATGCCAACGTGCTGGCCGGCTGCTTGCAAGCTTGCCCTTGGGCCGAGAATGTGCAAAATACTGCCCACAGTCAGGACGACCTGACCGTTACATCAGAAAAACCCATCCGAGGACGACCTCACGCTGGAGGTCATCATGTCTTGGATCATTTTGGTTTTTGCCGGTCTGTTTGAAGTCGGTTGGGCCGTCGGCCTGAAGTACACCGACGGTTTCTCCCGCCCGATTCCCACGGCCCTCACCGTCACAGCGATCATCATCAGCCTCAGCTTGCTGGGCCTCGCCATGAAAGAATTGCCGCTGGGTACCGCCTATGCCATCTGGACTGGCGTTGGCGCAATTGGCACAGTGATCGCGGGAATCATTTTGTTTGGCGAGTCCATGGCGCTGTTTCGTCTGGTCAGTGTTGGGCTGATTCTGTGTGGATTGGTGGGGTTGAAGCTGAGTACTTGAGCCGTTTGCGGCTACCTGACCGCTCCTCTCAACGCCGCCACTTGGGCTTGCAAACTGGCAGGTAACGCGGCATCGCCGGTCACTGCGGGGCCGGCGACCAAGGTAATGCGCGACCACAGCCGATGAAGTACGCCCTTGTTCGGGTCGCGGCTGAAAAAACTGCCCCACAACCCTTGCAACGCCAGCGGTATCACCGGCACCGGGGAATCTTCTAACACGCGCGTCAGGCCACCCTTGAACTCATTGAGTTCGCCATCCGTCGTCAGTTTGCCTTCGGGGAAGATGCACACCAATTCACCGTTTTTCAGGTATTCGGCGATTTTCTTGAACGCTTGATCGTAAATCAGCAGGTCTTCGTTGCGCCCGGCAATCGGGATGGCGCCGGCCGTGCGGAAGATGAAGTTCAGTACCGGCAGGTTGTAGATCTTGTAGTAAGTCACGAAGCGGATCGGCCGTCGTACTGCCCCGCCGATCAACAGCGCATCAACGAACGACACATGGTTGCACACCAGCAGCGCAGCACCCTCGTCAGGAATCCGGTCAAGATGGCGGTGTTCAACGCGGTAGAGGGAATGGCTGAGGAGCCAAATCAGAAAACGCATGCTGAACTCGGGAACAATCTTGAAAATATAAACATTCACGGCGATGTTCATTAGCGACACCACCAAAAACAGCTGCGGGATCGATAGCTTGACCACGCTGAGCAGCACAATCGAGACAATCGCCGAAACCACCATGAACAGCGCGTTAAGGATGTTGTTGGCCGCGATGACGCGTGACCGCTCTTTCTCCACGGTGCGCGACTGAATCAATGCGTACAGCGGCACGATATAAAAGCCGCCAAAAATGCCAATACCCAGCACATCTGCCAAGACCCACCACGCTTGGCCATAAGACAACACCGCCAACCAGTCATTAACTTGAACGTTCTGCGCGAATCCCCCTGAATGCCACCACAGCAACAGCCCGAACACCGTCATCCCCATGGAACCAAAGGGCACCAGACCGATTTCGACTTTGCGCCCGGACAAGCGCTCGCAGAGCATCGAACCCGAGGCAATACCGATGGAAAACACAGCGAGAATCAGCGTAACCACGGTCTCATCGCCGTACAGCCACTCTTTGGCATAAGCCGGGATCTGCGTCAGATAAATCGCACCCACAAACCAGAACCAGGAGTTACCGACAATTGAACGCGATACCGCAGGCGTTTGCCCAAGACCCAAGCGCACGGTGGCCCAGGACTCACTGAAAATATTCCAGTTCAGGCGTATTTCCGGAGAGGCCGCAACCGCACGCGGAATGCCACGGCTGGCGATGTAACCCAAACCGGCAACCACCAACAGTACCGTAGCAACGAGGGGTGCGTACTGCGCAGAAGACATCATGATCCCGGCGCAGATAGTCCCGGCCAAAATCGACAAGAAGGTGCCCATTTCCACCAGCCCGTTGCCGCCAACCAGTTCATTCTCATGCAAGTGTTGCGGCAGGATTGAGTATTTCACTGGCCCAAACAACGCCGAGTGAGTGCCCATGGCGAATAGCGATAACAGCATCATCCACAAGTGATTAAGCATAAAGCCCGTTGCCGCCACCAGCATGATCGCGATTTCACCTAGTTTGATAAGGCGGATCAACGCGTCCTTGGGATACTTTTCACCAAACTGCCCCGCCAAGGCCGAGAACAGGAAGAACGGCAGAATGAACAGCAACGCACACAAGTTGACCCAGATCGAACGATCGCCCTCAATCGTGAGCTTGTAGAGTATGGCGAGAATCAACGACTGCTTGAGTACATTGTCGTTAAACGCCCCTAGGGACTGAGTGATGAAAAACGGCAGGAAGCGCCGTTTCCCTAGCAGATTGAATTGCGATTGTTGACTCATAGACCCCGCACCCCATGACGCCTTATCCGGCTTTCAGTGGCCGACATTGAAAACGCTAAACACATGGATGTCGATAGGATGCGTCTGATTCTGTTGCCGTCTATTTCCTGTAACCGTATACCACTGTTATTTACTCAACCCAGCAATGCACGGCGAAACGAATAACTCGCCCCGATAAGCGCCGCGAACGGTGCGGGTCATGACGATCAACCACAACACTGCCAGGCACAACACTAGCAACGTACCCACCACGGAAAAGAACGCAAGATCAAGCCGCGCTGCCAACTTCAACGTGGCCAAGGCATAGACCCCAAGTGGAAAAGTAAAGCCCCACCAGCCCAAGTTAAATGGAATGCCGGTGCGCAGGTAGCGACCAGTGATCAGTACAGCAATCAGCATCCACCACAGACCGAAACCCCACAGCGCAATGCCAGCCACCAGACCAATGCCGTCGGCTATTTCACCGAGGCCTGGCAAACCGTTGGCCGCGAATATCGCCGGAGCGTCGGCGCCCATCACCAGCATGCCCAACGCGCCAGTCCCAATCGGACCCAACGCCAGCCAGCTCGACGCGGCCATACTTTCGTGGGGCAATTTATGCAGCGCCATGCGCAACAGCAAAATGGTCAAAATACTAAACGCCACCGGCACCGAGAACGCCCACAGCACGTAGCTGGTGATCAACATGCTGAACTGCGACGATGCATCCGCCAGATGCGGTGCCAGCAATCCCCCGCTGGCCGCAGCCACTTCGGCAGCCACCACTGGCAGCAGCCACACGGCGGTCATCTGGTCGATGCTGTGTTCCTGCCGGGTGAACATCATGAACGGGATCAGTACGCCACACGCCACGGCCATTGTGACATCCAGCCACCACAGCACGTCGGCGACCGAGATCACCGCATTGCCCCAACGCGGTAGGCCGAACAACAGAAAGCCATTGATGATAGTTGCCAGCCCCATGGGAATGGTGCCGAAAAACATAGAGACGGTTGAATGACCAAATACCCGCCGTGCTTCATCAAAGAACAGCCCCCAGCGCATTGCATACAACACGCCGAACAACAAGAACAGACCCATATTGAATAGCCACAATGCTTCGGCAATCAGGCGCACGCCTGGGATCTGTACGGGCAGCTGAGCCAAAGTCAGGGCGAGAACACCGGTACCCATGGTCGCGCCAAACCAGTTAGGGGTGAACTGGCGAATGACATCACGTGGGTGGTTCAATCGGCTGAGTGGACGAACGGGGTAAAGGGTTGTCATGGTGAGCTCCTGTCCTCTGATGCGGTAACGAAAGCTTATAACGCAACGATCTATCTATATAACGGGTAATTTAGCTATAGGTGATCTGTTTTACCTATATGCACATCTACACGCGTGGCACCAAACCCTGCCGCACCCTTAGTAGTCACTGACGAAGCCCCGGCATCATGCGAGACTACCCCGCCAGGGCTGTTCGAAGTGCTGGCGTTATTTGGAGCTCTACATGTCGTTGTCCAGCGGACTTATCGCTGCGGTCGCTGTTGCTTACATGGCCATTATGTTCGCCATCGCCTTCTATGGGGATCGGCGTAGCAAGCCGTTGTCGCCTAGGCTGCGGGCGTGGGTATACAGCTTGTCACTGGCGGTGTATTGCACCAGCTGGACGTTTTTCGGCGCCGTGGGCCAGGCAGCGGAACAACTCTGGTCATTTCTGCCCATTTATCTCGGACCGATATTGCTACTGATGCTAGCGCCTTGGGTGCTGCAAAAGATGGTGATGATCAGCAAGCAGGAGAACATTACCTCCATCGCTGACTTTATCGCCGCCCGCTACGGTAAATCGCAATCGCTCGCGGTGGTAGTTGCACTGATCTGCATGGTGGGAGTGCTGCCCTACATCGCGTTGCAGCTCAAAGGCATTGTGCTGGGCGTGAACCTGCTCACCGGCGCGGTTGCTGAATCCACTGGCGTCCGCGCTCAAGATACTGCGCTGATCGTTTCGCTGGTCCTCGCCTTATTTACCATTTTGTTCGGTACGCGCAGCCTGGACGTCACCGAACACCACCGCGGCATGGTGCTGGCCATTGCCTTTGAAGCACTGGTCAAGCTGTTTGCATTTCTTGCCGTGGGGGCCTTTGTCACGTTCGGCCTGTATGACGGGTTTGATGACCTATTCAATCAGGCGATGCTCGCACCGCGTCTGGAAGAATACTGGAAAGAAACCGTCAATTGGCCATCTATGGTGGTCCAGACTGGCGTGGCGATGATGGCAATGATCTGCCTGCCCCGGCAGTTTCACGTCATTGTGGTGGAGAATACCGAGCCCCAAGATCTACGCGTGGCCAAATGGGTGTTCCCGGCCTACCTTGCCTTAGCGGCGTTGTTCGTGGTGCCCATCGCCTTGGCCGGGCAAATGCTGTTGCCTAGCTCGGTATTGCCTGACTCTTTCGTGATCAGTTTGCCGCTGGCCCAAGCCCATCCAGCGCTGGCGCTGTTGGCGTTCATCGGCGGCGCGTCAGCGGCCACCGGCATGGTCATTGTCGCCAGTGTCTCCCTGTCGACCATGGTCTCCAACGACATGCTGCTGCCCTGGCTGCTGCGCCGACAAACCGCCGAACGCCCATTCGAGGTGTTTCGCCAGTGGATGCTGTCAGTGCGCCGCGTGAGTATCGTGGTCATTCTGCTACTGGCGTATGTCTGCTACCGACTGCTCGGCTCGACGGCAAGTCTGGCCACCATTGGCCAGGTCGCTTTCGCTGCGATTACCCAGTTGGCGCCCGCCATGCTCGGCGCGTTGTACTGGAAGCAGGCAAATCGCCGGGGGGTATTCGCCGGACTGGCGGCCGGGACGTTCCTCTGGTTCTACACCTTAGTGTTACCCATTGCGGCCAACAGTCTAGGCTGGTCGCTGAGCACTTTTCCGGGGTTGGAGTGGCTGCACGGCAACCCGTTCAATTTACCCATTACTCCGCTGACGCAAGCCGTGGTGCTGTCGCTGGCGGGCAACTTCACGTTGTTTGCCTGGGTCTCGGTGTTATCTCGCACTCGGGTTTCCGAACACTGGCAAGCCGGGCGATTTATCGGTCAAGAAATCAGCGCACGTCCGCGCAGCCGTTCATTGCTGGCGGTGCAGATCGAAGACTTGCTGACACTGTCGGCGCGCTTCGTCGGTGAAGAACGCGCCCGGCAAAGTTTTATCCGTTTCGCTTACCGTCAGGGCAAAGGCTTCAACCCCAATCAAAACGCCGACGGAGAATGGATCGCCCATACCGAACGGCTACTGGCGGGCGTGCTCGGCGCTTCGTCGACCCGAGCTGTGGTTAAAGCCGCCATCGAAGGCCGCGACATGCAGCTTGAAGACGTGGTGCGTATCGCTGACGAAGCGTCGGAAGTGCTGCAATTCAACCGAGCGCTATTGCAGGGCGCGATTGAAAACATCACCCAAGGCATCAGCGTGGTCGATCAATCATTGAAACTGGTGGCCTGGAATCACCGCTATCTGGAAGTGTTCAATTACCCGGAAGGGCTGATCAGTGTGGGTCGACCGATTGCCGACATCATTCGTCATAACGCCGAACGTGGCCTGTGTGGTCCGGGTGAGGCGGAAGTGCACGTGGCGCGTCGCCTACACTGGATGCGTCAAGGCCGGGCACATACCTCTGAACGATTATTCCCCAGCGGACGAGTGATTGAGCTGATTGGTAACCCGATGCCGGGCGGCGGCTTCGTCATGAGCTTCACCGACATTACGGCGTTTCGCGACGCCGAGCACGCGCTCAAGGCCGCCAACGAAAGCCTGGAACAGCGCGTCGCCGAACGTACCCATGAGCTGTCGCAATTGAACGTCGCGCTCACCGAAGCCAAGGGCACCGCAGAGACCGCCAACCAATCAAAAACCCGCTTTCTTGCTGCGGTTAGCCATGACTTGATGCAGCCGCTGAACGCCGCACGGCTTTTTTCTGCTGCGCTGTCTCATCAGGACGAAGGGATTTCCGAAGACGCTCAGCAGTTGATACAGCATATGGACACCTCGCTGCGTTCGGCGGAAGACCTGATCAGTGATCTGCTAGACATGTCCCGCCTGGAAAACGGCAAAATCACTCCCATGCTTCAGCCATTCCCACTCAATGCGCTGTTTGACACCTTGGGCGCCGAATTTAAGGCCTTGGCTAAAGAGCAAGGCGTGAAATTCCGTTTACGCGGCACCCAGTTGCGGATCGACAGCGACATGAAGTTATTACGGCGGATTCTCCAGAACTTCCTGACCAACGCCTTCCGCTATGCGCAAGGGCCGATATTGCTCGGCGTGCGTCGCAAAAAAGGACAACTGTGTCTCGAGGTGTGGGATCGGGGGCCGGGTATTCCCGAGGAGAAACGCCAAGTCATTTTCGAAGAATTCAAGCGCCTGGACAGCCACCAGACCCGCGCTGAAAAAGGCCTCGGCCTTGGCTTGGCAATTGCTGACGGTTTGTGCCGAGTATTGGGGCATGACTTGCAAGTCCGTTCATGGCCAGGCAAAGGCAGCGTGTTTAGCGTAACGGTGCCGCTTGCCAGTAATCAATCGGCAGCGATCGTGATGCCTGCCACACCGAAAGGCGAGCCGCTGAGCGGTACCCACATACTGTGCGTCGATAATGAAGACAGCATTTTGATCGGCATGAACAGCCTGCTGACACGTTGGGGTTGTCAGGTGCGCACAGCCCGAAACCGCAGCGAGTGTGAAAAGATCTTGAGCGAGGGCCTACGCCCACAGTGGGTGTTGGTTGATTACCACCTGGACGAAGGCGAAACCGGCACCGCTCTGATGGCCTGGTTGCGTACCCGCTTGGGTGAACCCGTGCCAGGGGTCGTTATCAGCGCCGACGGCCGCCCTGAACTGGTGGCGCAAATTCATGCAGCTGGCCTTGATTACCTGTCCAAACCGGTCAAGCCGGCGGCGTTGCGGGCGCTGCTGAGTCGACCGGCGAGTTTGAGTTGATGCAGGAAGGAGACGCAGCGTTAGCAAACGCCGTCGCGACTCCGGCAGCCACAGAACAGTAGGAACATTTATCGCCGCCTCGGCTAAAGACTCGCCCGTCCTTTGCGTCGATACGGAAACACGTCAATGACCTTCCCATCTCTAATCGCTTGCTGGAGGCTTTTCCAGTAGTCAGCGTCGTACAGTTCGCCATGCAATTTGGCGAACAGCCGACGCTGGCCCATGTCGGCGAACAGAAATGGCGGAAACTCTTCCGGGAATACGTCCAGCGGGCCAATGGAGTACCAAGGCTCTGACGACATTTCGTCCTCGGGGGTACGAGGCTCCGGTATTCGGCGGAAGTTGGCTTCGGTCAAAAAGCAGATTTCGTCGTAGTCATAAAACACCACGCGTCCATGGCGGGTGACCCCGAAGTTTTTCAACAGCATGTCGCCGGGAAAAATGTTCGCCGCCGCCAGTTGTTTGATCGCCAGCCCATAATCCTCTAGTGCCTCCTGCACCTGAGCGTCGTTGGCATTTTCCAAATACAGGTTTAGCGGGATCATCCGCCGTTCGGTCCAGCAGTGGCGGATCAACACGCTATCGCCGTCCACCTCGACCGTCCCGGCCGCGACGTCCAAAAGTTCAGCAAGACATTCCGGGGCAAACTTACTCAGCGGGAAACGGAAATCGGCGAACTCTTGGGTATCGGCCATGCGCCCTACGCGATCAACCGTTTTGACCAGCCGATACTTTTCGATCACAGTCGCCCGATCTACGTTTTTCGAAGGTGAGAAACGGTCTTTGATGATCTTGAATACGGTGTTAAATCCCGGCAGCGTAAACACACTCATGACCATACCGCGCACGCCGGGCGCGATGGTGAAGCGGTCGTCGGTGCTGGCCAAGTGATTGATCAAGGCCCGGTAAAACTCGGATTTACCGTGTTTATAGAAGCCGATTGAGGTGTACAGCTCAGCGATGTGCTTGCCGGGCAAAATACGTTTGAGAAAGCCGACGAATTCGGCTGGAACCGGCACATCGACCATGAAATACGAACGCGTGAACGAGAAGATGATCGACACATCCGCTTCGTCAGTAATCAGCGCATCAATCTGAATACCTTGGCCTTCAGGGTGCAACAACGGAATCACCAGCGGCCATTGCTCGTCGAGGGTGAAAATTCGGCCAACCAGGTACGCACCTTTGTTGCGGTACAGAATCGAAGAAAATAACTCAACACTGAGCCTCGGGTCTTTGCATACCCAATCGGGTAAATTCTCACGCAATTGGCGTTCCAGGCGCTGCAAGTCCCCCGGCAAATCAGCAAACGGAACATCAAACCTGTACTCGGCAAAAACCGCCGAGAGCATCTTCAACAAATCGCCTTCGGGTCTGTAGGTGCGGGTTTGCGCGGCTTTGCCCTGATGATGCAGTGACGGACGCGTGGTGTGGATGAACATGCAGCCGTCGCTGATCAGGTCATGGCTGAACAGGCCGCAAAATATCGAATTGAACCAGGTTTCGGCCAACTCGTCGTCGAACCGCAGATCAATCAGGTCGATATAAGCGCTTTTGACCAGCGGCCAGCACGCCACGTCCAATAGGTGCTCGGCGTCAAATTGAGCGCTTAGGCGCTTACCGGTCTCGCTGACCTTCTCTTCGTACAGGCTGATCCGCGCTGCCGAGGCGTGCTGGGCTTCCTGCCACTGCGCTTGCTCGAAACGCACCCGAGCACCGTCGGCGATTTGCCGGAAATGATCCCGATAATCATCGAAGCCATCGAGAATCTTCTGCGCGATATCAGCGGCTGGCCATTTTGGGGGCATAAAAGACCTCGGCAAACATCCAAAAAGTTGAGCTTAGTCAGCGGATTGGAAAGCGGGAGACTGCCCCGCCTTCTTAGGGAATAAATTCGCTCCCACGAGATTTTATTTGCTGATCTGAACCCCGGCAGCGAAATCAGAACGGCCATACCAGCGCCAAAGAGAAACGTACCAGCAGAAAGGCAACGGCGGGGCTGGGGCACGACAAACAGGGTGATCGTGGCCAGTGAGGCCAAAGCGTCGTGTGAAAAAAATATGGGGTAGGTGGTGACTGATGAGCACCGCCGCCGACCATTGCCAGCGTTCGGTGCGTTGTGTAATCAGCTATTTAGCCAAACAGCCAGTAACCCAGCAAGGTGAACACAACAATCGCCAGCACAGGGCGCATAAGGCGGTAGCCCTTAGGGTAACGGCGTTTTAGCTTTTTCACGCCACCGCTGAAGCTGGTGCTGAACCGCTTGCTGTAGGCATAAGCCTGATTGATCCCACCTACCCGTTCATCGTCCAGATTCTGTGGCGCGGTGGCACGGCCCAAAAACGCGCTTATCGAACGATTAATGCGGGTCATGAACTTCGATTTTAAGGGCCGCTCAACGTCACAGAACAAAATTACCCGGGTCTGCGCTGTCTGGTTCTTGACCCAATGTACGTAGGTCTCGTCGAACATCACGTCTTGACCATCGCGCCATGCGTAGATTTGACCGTCCACATAGATGCGGCAGTCATCGGAGTTCGGGGTTGAAAGACCCAAGTGATAACGCAGCGAACCGGCGAACGGGTCGCGGTGCGGGTTGAGGTGACTGTCACCCGGCAACAGGGCAAACATCGCCCCCTTGACGTTGGGTATCCGGTTAACCAACTCCACCGTCTTCGGGCACAGCAACTCGGCAGACGGCAGGGCTTTGTCGTACCACTTGAGGTAAAAACGCTTCCAGCCTTTCTTGAAGAACGAACCGAAGCCAGCGTCGTTGTCCTTGGCGGCAGCGCGTATATAGCCTTCGTCGAACAAATGCATGGCTTCGTCGCGGATGATTTCCCAGTTGTCCTTGAGCAGATCCATTTCAGGAAACTGGCTGCGATCCAGATAGGGCTTGGAGGCCACGCCGGAGAACAGATACATCAAGGCGTTGTAGGGAGCGAACAGCGCAGAATGGTTGACGAACTGACGCAGCAACGGCAACCGGGCCTTACCGCGCAGGTGTACGTACAGTGTGCTCCCCAGGAAGAGCATCAAAATCGATGCCTTGGCAGCAAAAGAAAAGGTCATGAAACACTCCTGAAAAATAGGCAAATAACTGCACTACGCGGCACTGTTCTGATTAGTGATCCCGAGGGCGCTGCCATGGCAGTCGCCTTCCACATTCCGTCTTCGCGAAATGCGCACTGAAGAGGATTCGAAGCCCGCCATGATATGCCTTCAGGAGCCAGGTAAAAAGCGGCCTGTAAGCAACGAACCGTTATTGCTGGTTTTCTTGATCGGTGAACAGGTCGCTGAACAGCATGCTCGAAAGATATCGTTCACCCGAGTCCGGCAAAATCACTACGATGGTTTTGCCCTGCATTTCTGGAGTTTCGGCCATCCGCACCGCCGCGGCCATGGCAGCGCCGCATGAAATACCGCACAAAATCCCTTCTTCTCGCATCAAACGTAAAGCCATGGCCTTGGATTCGTCGTCCGTGACAAGTTCGACCCTATCAACAATGGAAAGATCAAGATTGCCAGGTATAAAACCAGCGCCAATGCCCTGGATCTTGTGAGGGCTTGGGGTGATAACCTCCCCGGCCATCGCCTGGGTAATGATCGGCGATACGCGGGGTTCCACTGCCACCGACAAAATCGGCTTGCCCGCAGTGTGCTTGATGTAGCGCGAGATACCGGTAATCGTGCCACCCGTGCCGACGCCTGCGACCAGTACATCAATGGCACCATCGGTATCGTTCCAGATTTCCGGCCCGGTGGTTTTTTCGTGAATATCAGGATTGGCCGCATTATCGAACTGCCCCGGCATGAAGTATTTGGACGGATCGCTGGCAAGTAATTCTTCGGCTTTCGCAATGGCCCCCTTCATCCCTTTGGCGGCTTCAGTCAGAACCAACTCTGCGCCTAGCGCCTTGAGCACCTTGCGGCGCTCGATACTCATTGACGCGGGCATCGTTAGCACCAACTTATAACCCCGTGCGGCGGCGACGAATGCCAGGCCGATGCCAGTATTACCTGACGTCGGCTCAACGATGGTCATGCCTGGCTTGAGTTTGCCACTGCTTTCAGCGGCCCAAATCATGCTGGCGCCAATGCGACACTTCACCGAATAGCCGGGGTTTCTTCCTTCGATCTTAGCCAGGATTGTGACCCCGCGTGGTGCAATGCGGTTGATCTGCACCAGCGGCGTGTTACCTATGGAATGGGCGTTGTCAGCGTAGATGCGGCTCATGGCAGTGTCCTTATGCGCGATATCGAATGGGCAAAGCCTATGCTGCGAACTTGTGTGCGTCCAGTGCAGCGAACGGATGCGAAACCGGGCAGTCAACAGTTTTAAGGAAACGGAGGCTTTCATCATGAAACGTCGATATAGCGTCGCGCTGTGGACTGTTGTTGGCATCGTCGTCTTGCTAGTTGCGGTGCAAATCGCCTTGCCTTATGTGGTGCGCAACTACCTGAACGAAAAACTCGCCGACATGGGCGATTACCGGGGCCAGGTTACCGACGTCGATCTGGCATTGTGGCGCGGCGCTTATAAAATCAACGGGCTCGACATCGTTAAAGTCTCAGGCAAGGTTCCTGTTCCGTTCGTAAAAATTCCGATCATTGATCTGGCTGTGAGCTGGCATTCGTTGTGGTACGACCATGCTGTGGTTGCCCGCGTGCGCTTTGTCAATCCCGAGCTTAACTTCGTTGACGGCGGCGACAACAAGGAAGCGTCCCAAACCGGTCAAGGTACTGACTGGCGCGCCCAGTTGAATAAGCTATTGCCAATCACCCTCAACGAAGTTCGCATCAGTGACGGTAAAATCACTTTCAACAATTTCACCTCAACCCCGAAAGTCAAAATCGAAGCCGATAAAGTCAATGCAAGTTTTTACAACTTGACCAACGTGGCGGACGCCAAAGGCCAGCGAGAGGCTCGGTTTTCAGGAAAAGCGTTGTTGATGGGCAAGGCGCCGTTGGACACTGCAGCAACGTTTGATCCGTTCAGTAATTTCGAAGACTTCGATTTCCGCCTACGCGCTACTGGAATCGAATTGAAAAGCCTTAACGATTTTGCGTCTGCCTATGGAAAATTCGATTTCAACGCGGGCAACGGCGACCTTGTGATCCAGGCAAAGGCAGTCAAAGGGCAACTCAGCGGCTATATCAAACCGTTGCTGCGCAATGTTGAGGTGTTCAACTGGCAGCAGGATGTAGCGAACCAAAACAAGGGTTTTTTCCGCTCCGTTTGGGAAGCCGTGGTGGGCGCCAGCCAAGCAGTGCTGAAAAACCAGAAAAAAAATCAGTTTGCAACACGCGTTGACCTCAGTGGCAGTGTGCATAACCAGAACATCAGCGCATTTCAGGCGTTTTTGCAGATCCTGCACAATGGCTTTATCCAGGCATTCAATACCCATTACGACAACGGTAAAAACCCTTGATAGCGCTGAGTCAAAATGTGACGCGGCATTCAGAGACTGAATGCCGCGTCTGCGTTCACAGTCGCCCGAACTGCGCGTTATAGTCCCCACATTGAGCTGCCCCTATTTACGCCCTTCGCGGCGACTCCGTTTGAGGATTCCAAGATGAAGTTTGAAGGCACCAGCGCCTACGTCGCCACTGACGACCTGAAGCTTGCGGTCAACGCAGCCATCACTCTGGAACGCCCCCTGCTGGTCAAAGGCGAACCTGGCACCGGCAAAACCATGTTGGCCGAGCAACTGGCCGAATCGTTTGGTGCCCGGCTAATTACTTGGCACATCAAGTCCACCACCAAAGCCCATCAAGGCCTCTACGAGTACGACGCGGTGAGCCGACTGCGCGATTCGCAGTTGGGTGTGGATAAAGTCCACGACGTGCGCAATTACTTGAAGAAAGGCAAATTGTGGGAAGCCTTTGAGGCAGAAGAACGGGTCATTTTGCTGATTGATGAAATCGACAAGGCCGATATCGAATTCCCTAACGACCTGCTGCAAGAACTCGACAAGATGGAGTTCTATGTTTATGAGATCGACGAGACGATCAAAGCGAAAATCCGTCCGATCATCATCATTACCTCCAACAATGAAAAGGAACTGCCAGACGCGTTCTTGCGCCGCTGCTTCTTTCATTACATTGCCTTCCCGGATCGCGTCACGTTGCAAAAAATCGTCGACGTGCATTATCCGAATATCAAAAAAGAGTTAGTTAGCGAAGCCTTGGACGTGTTCTTCGACGTGCGCAAAGTTCCTGGTTTGAAGAAAAAGCCGTCAACCTCGGAACTGGTCGATTGGCTGAAGTTGTTGATGGCCGACAACATTGGCGAAGCGGTATTGCGTGAGCGTGATCCCACCAAAGCGATTCCGCCGCTGGCGGGTGCGCTGGTCAAGAACGAGCAAGACGTGCAATTGCTCGAACGCTTGGCTTTCATGAGCCGTCGCGGCAACCGCTGAATTGAACCACGCTGCCCAAACCGCTCAGCGTTCAGACACACGACATCAAGGGCGACAGTCATGCTGCTCAACCTGTTTAATGAAATGCGTGCAGCCAAAGTGCCGGTCTCGGTCCGTGAGCTGCTCGACCTGATTAACGCCCTTAAACAGCGGGTCACCTTCGCTGACATGGACGAGTTCTACTTTCTCGCCCGCACGATTCTGGTCAAGGATGAACGTCACTTCGACAAGTTCGACCGTGCGTTCGGCGCCTATTTCAACGGCCTGGAAAAACTCGACGATCATCTAAAAGCGTTGATTCCGGAAGATTGGCTGCGCAAGGAGTTCGAGCGTTCGCTGAGTGAAGAAGAACGGGCACAGATCCAGACCTTGGGCGGCCTGGACAAGCTGATCGAGGAGTTTAAGAAACGCCTGGAAGAGCAAAAAGAACGTCACGCCGGTGGCAATAAATGGATCGGCACAGGCGGCACTAGCCCTTTCGGTTCAGGCGGGTATAACCCGGAAGGCATCCGGGTCGGCAACGCGGGCGCACGCCAAGGCAAAGCGGTGAAAGTCTGGGAGCAACGCGAATATAAAAACCTCGACGATTCGGTTGAGCTGGGTACTCGAAACATCAAGATCGCCCTGCGCCGCCTGCGCAAATTTGCCCGCCAGGGTGCCGCTGAAGAGCTGGATATTGACGGCACCATCGATCACACCGCCCGCGACGCCGGTTTGTTAAACATACAAATGCGCCCGGAACGCCGTAACACTATCAAGTTGCTATTGTTGTTCGACATCGGCGGCTCAATGGACGCTCACGTCAAAACCTGTGAAGAACTGTTTTCCGCGTGCAAGACCGAGTTCAAACACTTGGAGTACTTTTATTTTCACAACTTCATTTATGAATCAGTGTGGAAGAACAACTTGCGCCGCAGCTCTGAATCCACTGCCACCCAGGATCTGCTGAACAAATACGGCGCCGATTACAAGGTAATCTTCATCGGCGACGCCGCCATGGCACCCTACGAAATCACTCAGGCTGGCGGCAGCGTCGAACACTGGAATGAAGAGCCCGGCTACGCTTGGATGCAACGCTTCAAAGAGAAATACAAAAAGCTCATCTGGATCAATCCGTACCCGAAAGACACTTGGGCCTACAGCACATCGACCAACATCGTCCGAGACTTGATCGACGATCAGATGTATCCACTGACGTTACGCGGGCTGGAAGAAGGGATGCGGTTTTTGGCAAAGTGAAATGAAAACCCCTTGCAGGAGTGAACTTGTTCGCGAGGCGGTGTCCCTTATCTAAGAAACTATAAGGTCTCGGGGGACGCCGACCGCTACGCCCTTCGTTTCTCCACCCCGGCCATTGGTTTATGTACTCTCAGGGTAATGAGGACCGCGGTATCGGCGGCCTTAAAGGAAATAAAGTCCGCCTCGTACAAACAGTCGAGGAAGATTAATGTGGCCCGCTAAACACCTGCAAATAGCGCACATGTTGCTTATGCGCGGTGTTTTGCACTATTGGCTTTAATCGGATAACGCTGCCCGGCAGGCATTGCGCCAATCTCGCCAACGACAACGGTGTCAACGCGCCCAGTCGGGGATATCCGCCGATGGTTTGTCGGTCGTTGAGCAGGACGATGGGTTGGCCGTCCGGGGGGATTTGTAGGGCGCCCAGCGGAATGCCTTCGGAAATCATCGGCGCACCCAGATAGGTCAACTCCGGCCCGAGTAAGCGAATGCCCATGCGGTCGGCGCGGGTGTCGAGGGTCCAGTCGCTGTTGAAGGCGTCGAACAGGCTTAATCCGCTGAATTGACCAATTTGAGCGCCCAGTACGACGTCTAACAAGGTGTTCACACCAAAATCTGGAATCTGTTGGCTGGGTAACACTCGCAGCACGAAAGCGGCGCCGGAGTAGCTTAGCCGGTCACCTTTGCCCAGCGGCTTACCCAAGCCGTCAAGGCCGCCAAGTTCTTCGCGTACCACGGTCGAGCAACTGCCCAACACCGCTGGCGCCGTGAAACCACCCGGTGCCGCCAAATAGGCACGGGCACCGACGATGGGCCGGTTAAAGCGTAATCGCTGGCCTTTGCCCATAAAAAAACTGCGCCATGGCTTAAGTGGCCGGTTGTCGAGCATGGCGTCGAGATCGGCGCCCGCCAACGCCAGGCAGCAATCCTCCTCGGCGAGCAAGGACAAACCACCCAGGGTCACTTCGATCACGGCGGCGTCCAGCGGGTTGCCCAGCAGCTTATTGGCCCATGACATCGAAACCCAATCCGCCGCCCCGCCCTGGGTTACGCCCAAATGCCGCACGCCGAAACGACCGGCGTCTTGCAGCAGGCACAGCGGCGTACTGGTTTCGATCAACAACGCGCTCATGCCTGGCCCGTCAATGGCGTGTCGTCGCCACCCAAGCGAATAAACTCAGCGTGGTCGATAGACGAGAAGCTCACCCTATCCCCAGGCCGCATCAGGCTATATCCCTCGCGCTGCCGATCAAACAGCAGGCTAGGCGTGCGGCCAATCAAGTTCCAGCCACCGGGCGACACCACTGGGTAAGCAGCCGTCTGACGTTCAGCGATCCCAACGCTGCCCGCTGCGACGCGTTTGCGCGGGGTGTTTAAACGCGGTGCGGCAATGATTTCCTCGACCAACCCCATGAAGGCGAAGCCCGGGGCGAAGCCTAAGGCAAACACTTGATACTCGCGATGACTGTGACAGGCGATGACATCACGAATGTTCAACCCGCTGCGTTTTGCAAGCAGACCCAGTTCCGGCCCGACGCTCAGGTCGTACCAGACGGGCAACACATGGTGCGTGCCAGTGGCGTGAGGGTCTGGCGCCAAGTGAGCCAGCGCGCCGTGTATCAACTCGCTGGCTTGATTCGGGTTCAGTTGGGTCAGGTCGTAATGGATCATCAGCGTGGTGTAAGACGGCACCAGATCGATCAAATCGCTCGCAAAATGCTCGCGCAAACGTGCCGCAGCAGCGAGCATCCACGGCATGTTAGCTTCGTCGATGACATCGAACAGCCTCACCATGAGGCAGTCGATAGCCGCCACTTCGATCCGCACTTTCATGACAACAGGTGCTCACCCAACGCCTGTCGAATACGTTTCACCGCAGCCACCGAGCTGGCGTTGTCGCCATGCACACACAAGGTGTCGGAGGTCAGTAGCAGGTCGCTGCCATCTGAGGCACGCAGAGGCTGGCCGTGCGCCAGAGTAAGTGCCTGGGCAATTATCGTTTCAGGGTCGTGATGAACGGCGCCCGGCAGTTGCCGTGATACCAAATGGCCCGAGCTGTCGTAGGCCCGGTCAGCAAAGGTTTCGAACCACAACGTCACACCGAACTCATCGCCCACCGCTTGCGCGGTACTGTTGTCGCGAGTGGACAGGAGCATTAGCGGCAATTGGACGTCGTAGCGCGCGATGGCTTGGATGACGGTACGCAACTGCTCGGGTTTGGCCATCATGTCGTTGTACATCGCCCCATGCGGTTTGACGTACTGCACACGACTGCCCTGCGCCCGGCAAATGCCGTCCAACGCGCCGATCTGATAATGCAGGAGATCCTCGAGCTCAGCTGCGCTGCAGGCCATCGACCGCCGGCCAAAACCTACCAAATCGGGATAAGCCGGGTGCGCGCCAATAGTCACGTTATGAGACAACGCCAGGCTAACGGTTTTTCGCATGACACTCGGATCACCGGCGTGGAAGCCGCAAGCGATATTGGCACAGTCGATGAACGGCATAACCTCAGCGTCCAGACCCATAGTCCAGGCGCCGTAGCTTTCACCGATGTCACAATTCAATAACAGGCGACCCAAAGGAAATCTCCAGTGTGCGGTGAACGTTTCAGGTGGCTACCAAGATCACTTCAGGAGCCAATTTGCGGGCGATAAAGGCAGCGCTGCAGCTATTTGGATATACCGCGTTGCCTGCCTCGCCAACAGTTGACGCCTACAGCGGGTTAGATTGCACTCTACCTATCCCGCTCCAGCACCGGCGTTTTGCGCCGTCCGCCGAAGATCACCCAGCCGATCAGCAAGAAGAAGCTTTCTACGACCAGAGCCAGCAGTAAAGCGCAAACGATACCCCAGGCAATCACTTCCGGGACCAATAGCACCTGGTAGGTATAAGCTTTAAACGTTTCCCGACGAATGTCCGGGTTGGCAGATGTCGCCACATGCCACGCACGGGCGTACCACGGGGCTTGCATCGCCTGCCACTCTTGATCTAGTGCCTGATTGCGCATTAACAATTGATTAAGACTGTCGGCATCACTGCGAAAGACCGGGTCATCGCTGGCACGATAGTGCGCAACTAACGCCTGTAGATCACCGTTGAAAAAGTGCTGTGCCGTGTCTGTGTAACCCTTGAGGCCTTGTTGCGCCTCGATCAGGTGCGCTTCGACACGCTTGGTATAGTCGCTGATAAAACCCGGGATTTGCACCCCCATCAACAAGCCCGCAGTGAACAGCACTAATCGCAGATAGCTTCGCAGCATAGGTCCTTCTCCTTCAGGCTTTGCCGTGGGCTACGCGTTCACCGCGACGCCATAAATTCCACTCTCCCGGCTCATACCGCGTCCAGGTTTCATTCTCGGTCAGCGGTTCAGTCGCCATAACTGTGACAACGTCGTTGGCGGTAGTTTCAGCCTGGAAATCGACGATCACATCGACGTCTTTCAATCGCGCCGGACCGAAGGGTGCCCGGCGGGTAATATGAGCCAGTTTGGTGGAGCAGAAACAGAATAACCAATCACCGTCGCTGAGCAGGCAATTGAATACGCCTTTGTTGCGGTAGTCAGCACAAGCGTCGACCAGCGAGGGAAGCAACTGTTCGATCTCGACCGGTTCCGGGAACGCCTCACGCACCCGATTGAGCAGGTCGCAGAACGCCGCTTCGCTGTCGGTATCGCCCACCGGTCGATAGAAAGTAGCGCGAGGTTTGAAGTCCGCCAACTGACCGTTGTGCGCGAAGCACCAATTGCGGCCCCACAACTCACGGGCAAACGGATGGGTATTGGCCAAGCAGACCTTGCCGACATTGGCCTGGCGAATATGGCCAATCACGACTTCACTTTTGATCGGATAACGCTGCACCAGTTGCGCAACTTGCGATTCGCTGCTGGCGGCTGGGTCTTGAAACAGACGCAAACCACGGCCTTCGTAAAAGGCGATGCCCCAACCGTCTCGATGCGGACCGGTTCGGCCGCCGCGCTGCATCAGCCCGGTGAAGCTGAACACGATATCGGTTGGGACGTTGGCGCTCATGCCTAATAGTTCACACATGCTCACTCTCGCTTCAATACGTTTAGCACTGCGGGGTGCGCCTGAGGCGGTCAGGCGCGGTGCCAACGAAGCGATATCTACAGGCGCGGCTCAACCCGTACACGGCTGCTTGCGCTGGGAGGTGCTGCGGGTTTGCGAGCGAATCGGTCATCGTCGACAGCAGCAAAAGGTTCGTCATCGGTCGGCAAAGAAGCTGCGTTTGCGGTGGGAGCCTTAGGCTGGCTGGCCCGGCGGCGCCTTTCTATGGGCCAGCGAATCAGTATGTAAATGATATAAAGACCTGCGGCGATGATGGCGTACATGGCCAAATCCGAGACAGCGCGCCAAATATTTGTGCCAACCTTGAACGCTAGGTCCAACGCCGTGATTGCAACGGCAGGCGCAAACTGTTCTTTCACCGGATCAACGATGGTGGGGCTGAACAACAGCACCGCAACCAGTACGCGCAGAGGTTCGCGTAAAAAGCGCCACATCCAACCGGTCATCTTGAACACTACCAAAAGGCAGCCAACTGCAGCGAAAGCGTAAAAGCCCCAGGCGATCAGGTAGTCGTTCTCGTTCATGACGTTCATGGTAAGCCAGGCAAAGAGGCGCTTATGATAACGGCTTTTCGTTATCCCGGCTTCCCTGACGTCAGTAATCGCTGTCGTCAAGGTAAGAACCGGCCAAGCCTTGGCCTTCCCGCGTTTTCCGGGGCCGATTGTCCTTATAGAGAGCTCAGCATGTCTTCATCCATTAATCGCTCCAACTCACCGATTGCTCGCAAGGACCAGGGCGACGATCCCTATGCTTGGCTGCAAAATCGCGACACCGAAGAGGTACTCGATTACCTCAAGGCGGAAAACGATTACCAACAGGCCGAACTTGCTGACCAGGAAGCCTTGCGCGAATCGCTGTTCCAGGAAATCAAGGCGCGCATTCTTGAAACCGATCTGTCGCTGCCCTCGCCCTGGGGGCCCTTCCTTTATTACACCCGCACCGTCCAAGGTGATGAATACGCACGCCATTACCGATGCCCACGCCCTGCCGACGATTCACTGAACATCGATGAGGGCCAGCAAGCTTTGCTGCTGGACCCTAATGTGTTGGCCGCCGGTGGCTTTTTTTCGTTGGGCACGTTCAGCATCAGCCCCGATCATCAACGGTTGGCCTACAGCCTCGATACCAGCGGCGAAGAGGTGTATCAGCTGTTTGTTAAAGAGTTGAGCACTGGTCAGGTGACAAGCCTGCCCTTCGAAGATTGCGATGGCAGCATGACGTGGGCCAACGACAGCCAGACGCTGTTCTTCGGCGAACTGGACGAAACTCATCGTCCACACAAGCTATATCGTCATCGCTTGGGCAGCAATTCGGCCGATTTAGTCTTCAACGAGCCAGACGGTCGCTTTTTTCTGCACTGTTACCGCAGCAGTTCGCAACGGCAATTGGTGCTTTCGCTTAACAGCAAAACCACGAGCGAGGCCTGGGTGCTGGACGCGGAAAAACCGGATCATGCATTTGTGTGCCTCGCACCCCGCGTCGAGGGGCACGATTATTCTCCGGACCATGGACAAATTGATGGTGTTTGGGTGTGGCTGATTCGTAGCAATCAGGACGGTATCAACTTCGCCTTATATCAAGCCGCAGAGCAAATCAGCGGCGTGCCGTCCCGCGACCAGTGGAAAACCGTTGTGGCTCACAGCAACACGGTGATGCTTGAGGGCGTTAGCTTGAACGCTCAAGGCGTGACCTTGAGCCTGCGCGAAGGCGGGTTACCGATTATCGAAGTACACCCACAAAATCAGCCTGCTTATCGCGTGCAATTGCCCGACGCGGCCTACAGTTTGCACGTGCAGGACACGCTGGAGTTCACCAGCGGCAAGATTCGCCTGCGCTACCAATCGCTCAACCGTCCGTCGCAGGTCCGTCAGTTGACCCTGGCCAGCGGCGAGCAATTGGTGCTCAAAGAAACCCCGGTGCTCGGTCCGTTCGACCCCGAGGCCTACGTCAGCAAACGTTTATGGGCGACGGCAGACGATGGTACGCAAGTGCCGATCAGCCTGGTTGTCAAACGCGAATTACTCGATCAGGCGACGCCGCTGTACCTTTACGGGTATGGCGCATACGGCGAAAGCCTTGATCCGTGGTTTTCTCATTCACGCTTGAGCCTGCTGGATCGTGGCATCGCGTTTGCCATCGCGCATGTGCGTGGCGGTGGCGAGTTAGGCGAAGCGTGGTACCGCGGCGGCAAGCAGGAACACAAACAAAACACCTTCGGCGACTTCATTGCCTGTGCTGAACACCTGATCGACAACGGCCTTACAAGTGCTGAACAATTGATGATTAGCGGTGGCAGCGCCGGCGGGTTGTTGATCGGGGCCGTCCTCAACCAACGCCCTGAATTATTTAAAGCGGCCATCGCGGAAGTACCATTTGTCGATGTGCTCAACACCATGCTGGATCCCGATCTGCCGCTGACCGTTACTGAGTACGACGAATGGGGTAATCCTCAAGATGCAGACGTGTACGCACGCATCAAGGGCTACGCACCGTATGAAAATATCCGCGCTCAATGTTATCCAGCAACCCTAGTGATTGCCGGCTATAACGATAGCCGTGTGCAGTATTGGGAAGCGGCCAAGTGGGTAGCTAAACTGCGTGCAACAAAGACGGATGACAACCTGCTGCTGTTGAAAACGGAGCTGGACGCCGGGCATGGCGGTATGAGCGGGCGCTATCAAGGCCTGCGCGATGTGGCGCTGGAATATGCCTTTTTGTTCAAGGTATTAGGCCGTTTAGAATAGTATTTAAATTCCTGTAAGCGCCTACTCGTTCGCCGCGCGCCAGCGCAGTTTGTCCTTTTCTTCAAAATAAATCTGGGCAAAGACTCGCTGGACAAGATGTTAAATGAAGCTCCGAAGACCGCCGCAAAAATAATCCGTTCGATCGCCGTCGCACTGTCCCGGCGGCTGCGCGTGGCGGACGGGCAATTGGTTTCGCATCAGGAGTGATCGTTAAGGGCTCTTGGGCGGGCCAACTTTTTCCGAGTTGCTGGATACGTCGTCTTGTAGCCCCGGCAAAGGTTGGTCTCTGGGTGGCCCCGGAATATCTATTTTCGGCAACAGCGGTGGATTACCCTCATTACTGCCGGTGCGGGGAACGCTCGGCGGCGCGACTTGCGGATAGGGTGTCGGTGTAGCGGTGCCAGGCGAGCCAAGCTCAGGTACACCAGGGGCTGTTTGCAGATTATCTGCACCAATAGCAGTTACCGAGAGCGTCATCAGGACAATCGCCGTTAGAATAGAACCCTTCATGTATGGCCTCCGATGTCTGCCTTATTTTAGTCCGGCTCAGGCTACTCCTTGCGCGACAAAGTTGCCCTCTGAAATATCACCCTTTCGATGAGTTCTCCATGAAACGTTTCGTTCTACTCGACACCACTCCGATTCCCGATAACGGCGGTGCCTTATGCCTGTTTGAGTACGGCGAGGATTTTGTTATCAAGATTCAGGGCGGCGATGGTGGCCAGTTGATGAACACCCGCATGCACGGCTCTGAGGACGCCCTGGCAGAAATTCCCTGCAAAAAAGTCACGCACCGCGTACTCCCTCGCGTGCTGATCGGCGGCCTAGGCATGGGTTTTACCTTGGCATCCGCGCTTAAGCATTTAGGCAAAAACTCGGAAGTGGTAGTGGCAGAATTGGTTCCGGGCGTGGTCGAGTGGAATCGCGGAGCGCTGGGTGAAAAAGCCGGAAACCCCCTCCTCGACCCTCGGGCAAAAATCGTCATTGAGGATGTTGCACAGGTACTGAAGCGCGAACCCAACGGCTTCGACGCCATCATGCTTGACGTCGATAACGGCCCGGAAGGCCTGACGCAAAAAGCCAACAGCTGGCTGTATTCGTCCGGGGGTCTAAGTGCGTGCGCCCACGCGTTACGTCCCAAAGGGATACTCGCCGTTTGGTCGGCCAGTGCTGATGCGAAGTTTTCCGACAAGCTACGCAAAGCCGGTTTCAAAGCCGAAGAAGTGCAAGTTTTTGCCCATGGGAACAAAGGCACGCGGCACACCATTTGGATTGCGGAAAAACTCAAAGGTTAAACCGCTTGCCTGGTCTACCGGAAAACCGGTATCCCAGGCGTTTAAGCCATCAGTGCAAGGCGCTTTCCCTGCTTTTTGCTACATCCGCCGGCTTGATCTGCGCATCGTTTTGCCCGAAACGGCGCAATACATAAGTGCTGACTGCCGCCAGCTCGACGTCGCTGTAGGCCCGTGCAAAATCCGGCATTTTTTGATCGACAGACGATTTAGTAGGGTTATGCCCGCTTAACAATGTCGCGACCAAGTTAGTGCCAGCAGGGTCATTGACTGTTTTGAGTCCTGACAGGGTTGCGACAGGGGTCTGATTTCCAGTTCCGTCTAAACGGTGGCAAGCCGAGCACGCGTCACTGAAAATCTTCTGGCCCAGACCGTGACTGCTGTCCATCGACGCCGCCTTGATCGCAATCGCTGGACGCGCCACGCCTTCCGCTCTGGCCGTTGTAGATTTGAGGTAAACCGCTATCGCTTTCAAATCCGCTGGGCTCAGGTACTGCAAGCTGTGCTCGACCACATCCGCCATCGGACCGCCTGCACCGCCATAACCAGGTGCATAACCTTGCGCCATGTAGCTGATTAGCGCTTCATTGGGCCAGGCGCCAATACCTCTTTTTACGTCCGAACTGATGTTGTAAGCCTGCCAATTGCCCAGTAGATTGCCGGCCAGCGAGTGGCTGGAACTTACGGCCTGGAACAGATTGCGGGGCGAGTGGCATTCACCGCAGTGTCCCGGTCCTTGGACCAAATAAGCACCGCGATTCCACTCTGCCGATTGTTTGGCATCGGGCGTGAAGCGCTCATTGGCGTTAAACACCATGTTCCAGAAGAACATGCCCCAACGCTGATTGAACGGAAACGACAGGTCGTTTTCCTGAGTCGGTTGATGGACGGGGGCCAAGCTGAACAAGTACGCCTTGATGGCCAAGATATCTTCACGAGGCATCAACGTGTAGGACGTGTATGGGAAAGCCGGATAGTAGTGCTCCCCATCCTTGCCAACGCCCTGCTGTAACGCACTGACGAACTCGTCGTCTGTCCAATTACCAATCCCGGTTTCCTTGTCGGGTGTGATATTGGGTGAGTACAACGTTCCGAAGGGCAATTTAAAACCAAGGCCGCCTGCGAAGGGTTTACCGCCTGGCACCACGTGGCACGCCACACAATCGGCGGCGCGAGTAAGGTATTCGCCTTTGCTGATCAATGCAGAATCGGCAGCGTTGGCAGAAAACGCCAACCCGGCTGCCACGAAAGCAAACGCATAATTAACAACGTTCATGGCAGCTCCTCAGACGGTGAAATAGCCGGCGCGGCTCAAGGGCAAGCGTCGCACTCGAACTTGCGAGGCTGCATACAGCGCGTTCATCAACGCTGGCGCAGCGGGAACGGCGCCCGTTTCACCGACGCCTCCGGGACTTTCGAGGCTTTTTATCAAGCGCACTTGGACCGGTGGCGCGTCGCTAATGCGAATCTGCCGATACTGGTTAAAGTTGTTTTGCACCACCTGCCCCTTTTCAATGAGGATCTCGTTAAACAGTGCCGCCGACAGGCCAAACAAAGTGCCGCCTTCAACTTGGGCCAAGACCGAAGTCGGATTGGTGACAAAGCCACAATCGATGACCGACGTCAGGCGCTTGATCCGAAACCCATGTTCGCCTTGCATTTCAAGCTCCACAACCGTAGCGATGAAGCTGCCAAACACCGCACTGACCGCCACCCCACGCCCTTGTCCGGCGGGCAGCGGGGTCTTCCAGTCGGCGAGTTCGGCTACCTGTTTCAGCACGGCCTGCGCACGCGGCTGGCCTTGCATCAAACCCATTCGATACTCAATTGGGTCAGCCTTGGCGTTATGGGCCAATTCGTCGATAAAGCACTCAACCGCATAGGTGCTACGTAGCGGGCCGACACCCCGCCACCAAGACACCGGAATGGTTTTCGGCTCTTCTTGGATGTAGCGCACCTGCAAATGAGCAAGCTCATAAAGCGGGTCGATAGCGACTTCGACCGCGTCGGCGTCAACCCCACTGGCGGGTAATTTTCCGAGATAAGCGGCGATGACCGAGGCGCCGGCAATGCGATGCTCCCACCCTATGGGGCGCATATCCGATCCCAACGCGGCATTTATGCGGTCAACGTAATGCGGACGATAACGGTCGTGGGTCATGTCCTCTTCACGGCTCCAGATCAACTTGATCGGGTAGCTCAGCTGGCGGGCGATATCTACGGCTTGAAAAATGAAGTCCGATTCCAAACGACGGCCAAACGCACCGCCAATTAACTGGTTGTGGATAATGACTTTTTCAAGTGGCATACCGCTGATCTTGGCAGCACCGGCCTGGGCGAAACCTGGTGCCTGACAACCAACCCACAACTCACATGCATCGGCGCGCACATGGGCGACGCAGGTCATCGGTTCCAACGGCGAATGGGAGAGAAAGGGCTGCTCGTAAACGGCTTCGAAGTGATGAGGCGCAGACTTCAAGGTGCTTTCGATATCGCCTGTGCGCTTGGCAACGACGCCATCCTTCGCGCTGGCGTCAAGCAATGCTTTGTCCAACCGGGCGGAATCGAATGTTGCGTTTTCGCCCAGATCCCAATCGATCACCAGCGCTTTAAGACCTTGTTGGCACGCCCAAAAATTGCTGCCAGTCACCGCAACCGCGTTACTCAGGCGAATGACATCGCGCACACCCGGTACCTTTCGCGCCGCGCTGTCATCGACATTGCGCAGAGTGCCACCAAATACTGGGCAAGTCAGGGTTGAAGCGATAGACATGTCAGGACGTTGCAGGTCGATGGTGAACAGCGCTTTGCCATTGACCTTGTCCGGGGTGTCGACGCGCCGCGCCGGGGTGCCTAACAACTTGAAATCACTGACAGCTTTGAGCGGTACACTCTGCGGCAGCGGCAGTGCGGACGCGGCGTCGACCAAATCGCCATAATCGGCGGTCTGTCCGTTCGGACCCATGACTCGACCGTTTTCGGCGCGGCACAGGCTCGGCGCAACATTCCAGCGCATCGCCGCAGCCTGCACCAGCAAAATACGTGCGCTCGCACCCGCGCGACGCAGAGGCTCCCAAGTGTAGCGGGTTGAGGACGAGCCTCCGGTGGCCTGAAACTGCAAGACCGTGTCGGTGTACAACGCGGCGTCAGGCGGAGCTTCTTCAAGGTCGATTTTGTCCAGCCCAACCTCAAGCTCTTCGGCCACCATCATCGAGATACCGGTATGGATGCCTTGGCCCATCTCGATTTTTGGCGAAATAACGGTAACCCGGCCATCGTGACCAACACGCACGAAAGCGCCGTAGCCTTTGCCCGCGTTATCACCCAGGCGTGCTGCATCGGTGGCCTGAGCGGCAGCACTGCGCGCCATCAACGGCGGCAGCCAAGTGCTGATGACCAGCCCACCCAGCGAGAGCGCACCGCCTTTGAGCAAGCCACGGCGCGAGACCGTCGAGGCAGGTCGATTTACTTTGGACATTATCGATTCCTCAGGCTTGGCTGACGCTTTTAACGGCGGCGAGAATTCGCGTATAGGTCGCGCAGCGGCAAAGATTTCCGGCCATAGCCGTGACAATCTGCTCATCATCTGCGTGAGGGTTGGCTTGCAGTAACGCCACCGCTGACATGATCTGCCCCGATTGGCAATAACCGCACTGAACCACCTCATGCTCGAGCCAGGCTTTTTGTACCTGCTGGCCGACCGGAATCAATTCGACGGCTTCGATGGTGGTCACGGCATGGCCTACCGCAGCACTGACCGGCAATACACATGAGCGTACCGCCCGACCATCAAGGTGAACCGTGCAAACGCCGCATTGGGCAATACCACAACCGTACTTGGTGCCCGTCATCCCTAGCACATCACGCAAAACCCAAAGCAAAGGCATCTGGGCAGGGACGTCCACTTCATGCGGAACCCCGTTAATCGTAAGTGTTTGCATGGCAACCTCTGATCTCAATCGTATGAGCCAAGCTGACTCAGAGCCAAAGTTTGCCATAAACGTATCGGTCGCATAGAGCGAAAATCGCGCGGTGCAGACCTTTGTTAGTTTTATTAACCCCCAAAACACGACTTTTCAAACACGTGGCCTGGCAGCGTTCATGCCGTAGCTTCACACCTATTATTGCCATGCCGACGCCACGTAGTGATTATCAGCATCAAAACTGGAAGGCTGACTGCGTCGCAAAGCGCTAGACTTAGACCCATTAAAGAACATGCACGCAGGTGCATACTTGAACAGGTGACATCATGAGCACGGCAAACCCACCCTCCCACACCGCCAAACTGGACCGCATTTTGGCCGACGCCCAGCGTGACCGTGAGATGGGTTATCGCGACAAGGCGCTGAAAATGTACCCCCACGTTTGCGGCCGTTGCGCCCGAGAGTTCGCCGGTAAGCGATTGAGCGAATTAACCGTCCATCACCGCGATCATAACCACGACCATAACCCGCAGGACGGCTCCAATTGGGAGCTGTTGTGTTTGTACTGCCACGATAATGAGCACTCACGTTATACCGATCAACAGTACTTCTCGGAAGGCTCGACTAGCAGCCCCAAGATCGCCAAGGCGATGCACAATCCATTTGCCGCCTTGGCTGGATTAATGAAGAAAGACGAATAACCCATCACTCAGCGCCCGGCGTCCTGGTTCCCAATGTGCCGTATAATCGCTGCCCTTCCTTTAAGAGCACCGGCACGTGGCAAATCAACGGTACAGCTGCATTGGTTTATATAACCCCAAGTCGCCGGAGAACGTCGGCTCGGTCATGCGCGCGGCTGGCTGTTATGGCGTAGCGTCAGTGTTTTACACCGGCACCCGTTATGAGCGAGCTCGTGACTTCATCACCGACACCAAGAAAGTCCATCAGGATATTCCGCTGATCGGCATTGATGACTTGAAAAAGATTCTTCCTTTGGGCTGCGTACCTGTGGCCGTGGAACTGGTCGAAGGCGCGCGTTCGCTGCCTGAATACACCCACCCTGACCGTGCTATCTATATCTTCGGCCCGGAAGACGGCTCGCTGGATAAAAGCATCCGTGATTGGTGCGAAGACGTTATTTACGTCCCCACCAACGGCTGTATGAACCTGGCCGCAACGGTCAACGTCGTGCTGTATGACCGTATGGCCAAAGGCAACAACACCCGTTCTGGTCCGAAGTTTGGAACCCGCTTGGCGACCAGTGACGGCGCTTGTGATTGAACAGTTTTGTACGTGGGCAGTCAGCTTAAGGAACGTACTCATCTCATCACGGAGAACACACATGAGCGATATTCTCGTTGTTGAACCCATAGACTCGACCCCGTTCCAGACCCATCCCCAACAAAACGTCCATGGTTTGGAGCGCGCTGGTTCGTTGGCCGGTGGCATGTTGATGGTCGGCAAAGGTCTGCGCCGTGGCGGCTTTTTTGGCCTGATTGAATTAGCGATTGGCGGAGCAGTACTGGCCCGCGGGATAACCGGTTATTGCGGTGCAAAAAACCTTGTTGAAAAGAATCGCGACGAAATGAACAAGGTCCGTGCGCGTATAGAGCGAGTCGGCGCAGAGTTGGGGCAATTGAAGACCAAAGCAGAGATCGCCACCGAAACCGCGACAGTGACCGGCAATGACTCACTCAAAAGCCCCGTTACGGGTATATGAGCCGGAGGCGCAACGCGGTATTTCACACGACAGATCGCGTTGCTATTGCAACAGCTTGCTCGCCAGCACTTTAGAGGGCTCGCCTATGACGCTTTCGCTGAGTTGGATGAATATTTTGGTGCTGACCGTATTGAGGCGCATCAAGGCACGGCACACATCATCCAAAGATTTTTCATTGTGGGTCTGTTGACGGATTTCTTCGTCTAATTCACGCAATAACAGCACAGCCCGGGCTGCGGTGGCCGTATCTATCCGGTCGCCGCGCAAGGTCGTGACATTGGCACTTGCTTTAGCCAGGCCCAGTTGGACATTCTGGTAACGCTCATCGCTCATGCCTCCGGCACGTCGCATCACTTCAATGGCGTAATACTCGGCGATGCCCTCGCTAATCCATTCGCTGTGGTGACTGCTGCTAAGCCGATTAAACACATGAACCAATTCTCGCAGCAGCGGGCTGGCGCCAGTTTCGCTGACCACAGGCCGATTGCTATTGAGGTAGATCGAATCGTTAGCCGAAACCGCACCATGTGCCATCTGATCGGCGGCGGCCACTACCAACAATTTCTGCGGATTGCGGGCGAATACTGCCTGCATTTGGGGCCAGACAAAAGTCAACAGTGTCAGCACGTCCATGCGGTGCAGGCCCTGCCCCTGTGGCGCCGTTACGGTCACCTCAGTATCACCAAGGCGCGTGCGACGGCTGCCCAGGGTACCCGCTAACATCCAGCCGGTCGGGCGATCAAACAGCCGTGAAACATTGTCGATGCGAAATCTATTTTTGCCGATGCGTGGCCATGGTGTTTCGACGCTCTTCCAGCCCACCGGCAATTCAAACTCCAGGCGTGAGACCAACTCGACGCCGTCCTGCTGATCCAGTCGCGCGCGGGGTACCAGGTCTTCGCCGCGCATTAACGCCCATTTAGCAGTCATGCGCGTATCGTAGTTGATCGCCTTGGATTGAGACGTTAAGGCCGAACCATGCGCATGGCTGATACGCACCCGATAGGTCAGGCTGGCCTTACCGCTCGCGGGATGCCAGATACCCCGACCACTCTGAGCTTGCCACTCGCCGTCCGCCTTGAAATCACTGTAAACGCCCTGATTTCCTAAATCGAAGTCGAAGCTGCGCACCGCAGAACCTTGCGCGAGTGTCAGACTCACTTGCGCCTGATCACTGCCGGGCAGCAATTTAACGTGATAGTCCAAATCGACTTTTTTCGCGGCCCATACGGGGCCGGCAACCAGCATCAACATCAGTGATAACGGTAGCGAAAGACGCACAGATTTACTGCTCCTCGTAAAATCAGGCTTTGTCAACCAGCGCGAAATATCAGGTGCTCTTCCCAGTCGTCTTCAGACACGCTGTTTTCGCTGAGCATGCGTCCGGATTGAGAAATGCGCTCCCTGTGCACGGCGTCACGATCGCCGCACACCAAGTGGTGCCAAAGCGGTAGGTCTTTGCCTTCACTGACCAAACGGTAGCCGCAGGTGGGCGGCAGCCATTTGAATTCGTCGGCTTGCCCAGGTGTTAGCTGAATGCAATCGGGCACCGTCGCTCTACGGTTGCTGTAATCAGTGCATTGACAGGTTTTAAGGTCCAGCAACTTGCAAGCGATGCGCGTGTAGTAAACGCTGTTATCGTCTTCATCCTCAAGTTTTTGCAGACAGCAAAGGCCACAGCCATCACACAGGGACTCCCACTCGTCCTGATCGAGTTGTTCGAGGGTTTTGCGTTTCCAGAAGGGTTCGACTTTAGCGGCCATGGGTTGGGCAATCAGCATTAAAGAGTGAAAAGGCCGCCAGTCTAGTGGCACGCGAGACGTGGGCCAAGCGCTTGCGACTGTCGGTAAGGGCGGACTTGTTATATCGGCAACCGCAACGTAACTTTATGAGCCAATTCGACGCTGCCTTCCGGCCTAGGCCCCTCTCACTGCACCGGGCGCCACCGAAGAAGGCCCAGCGTTGTGGCATACCTTCGACACCGGTTCGGCGTGGGGATACCTGGCGTTGCAGGCCAGCCTAAACGGTTGGCAAGCTCGGCGACAAATCGACCTTGGCTGAGTACCTCCAGGCTCGGAAAGCCCAAGCCCTCGCCGGTTGGTGTCAGAACTGGCAGCGAAAGGCAATTTCAGCCTGTAATGAGAATCGGGATCTGCCTTGAGCTCGCCAGAGCAGATCCCGACGACGGAGACAATCGTTCAATAACCGCGAGAAAAATCCACTTCGCCGCGCAAAGTCTCTCCCGCTTCAAACGCTTTCACGTTTTCGAGAAACAACCGCACCATTGCTGCCGGGGAGGTCGGTGCCGAGCTGTGCCCGGTCAACAACAAGCCCCACGCGGTCCAAAACGGATGACGCTGCGGCAACGGCTCCTGACGACAGACATCGATGACCGCGCCGGCCAAATGCCCGTCCTTAAGCGCCTCAACCAAATCAGCATCGACCACCGCCACCCCACGTCCTACGTTGATGAACAAACCACTGGGCTTGAATTTCGCAAACAGCTTCGCGTCATACAGGTCTTGGGTTTCAGGTGTATTAGGCAGCAAGTTGATAACGTAATCGACTTCGCCTACCAGACGTTCTAAATCAGCCAAACCGCCCACTTCGATGAAAGGTGATTGGGTTCGCGACGTAGATGCAATACCGTACAACTCAACGCCGAACGGCAGCAAAAAATGCGCAACGCTAAGGCCAATATCGCCCGCGCCAACAATTAATGCTTTGCGCCCCGACAGGCTGTGGCTCAAGCGGCTGTCCCATTTTCGCTCGACCTGGCTGACCAGTCGCGCCAGTACCTCACGTTCATGACCCAGCATATAGGTCAGCACAAACTCCGCCATCACTTGGCCGAAGATGCCCACCGCACGGGTGAGTCGGTACGCTTGCGGCAAACCTTCAGCGAGTAACGGCGTGATACCGGCCCAAGTCGATTGCAACCATTGCGGGGTATGCCCTTGCCGCAGCAAGGTGGCCAAGAGGTCGGGCGCGCCCAGCCAGACCGGACATTGTTCGGCCATCCGGGAGAGCTCGGCACCATCGCCAGTGCTCATGACTTCAATATCGGGTGCCCATTGGCGCAGCAGTTGGGTGTAAACCGGGTAATCGTGTTCAGCAATCAGAACGCGCATGGCTCAAAACCTATAAAAACAAATCATGCACCGCCAACAGGAATAATCCCGTTGCTGGGCGCACTCAAAAAACTTCAGACGCGCAAGGTGTTTCGGCGCTCTGGCCCAGCGCCGCTTACAGGGGGTCGTTACGGCGCAGCAGCTCTTCAGGTAGATGCTCGATGTACTCATCCTCCGCCGGAGGCATTTGCAGGTGATAACCCTGCGTATCAAGGTTATTGAGCACTTGATCAATGTCCTCGCGGGACAGCTTGCGTTCAGGGCTGAGCACCAGGTCGAAAGTATGCATCGGCGGCCCAAAAGCGATCAGCAGATCTGCGGGCACTTTCTTGAGTGCGTCGCTTTTAAGGACATACAAATACATCTCGTTTTTTCGCGGACTTTTATATATAGAGCAAATACGTTTCAAGACTGTTCTCCAGCAGCGGCCAGGCTGTCAAGCAACGCTTGGCCCATGAGTTCGCGACGCCAGCCACGCAGCGATTCTGGCAATTTATAGGGACCGTCGGGGTAGCCGCTTTTCAGCAAGGCTTCGAGGGTCTTTTTACGCAACATGAGTTCAGGAGCCATGTTCAATTGCTCGGCGTACTGCTGACCGATCAAGCGCAATGTCTTCAACACAGCGGACGCCTCGATGGGCAATGGTTCGGGCAGCGCGCTTGGCCATTGCTCTGGCGGCAGGCAGGCAGACGTCTTGATCAAGTCGATCAAAAACTCACCGTCCTGGCGCACGGTTTTAGGGTGAATTTCTTCGATTTTCGCCAGCGCAGAGAGGTTGTCCGGCTGGGTCTTGGCCAACGGCCAGAGTGAGTGCTCTCGGACCACGCGGTTACGTGGCAGGTTACGGGATCTCGCCTCACGCTCGCGCCAAGCACATAATTCTCGCAACACCGCCAACTGTGCGCGGGATAACTTCCAAGCCAGCTTGGCATCACGGTACACGTCATACGGGTCGACTTCACGCCGAAGGTTGGCAACCAGTTCAGCGCCGTCGTCGAGCAACCAAGCGTGTTTATCTGTAGTTAGTTTCGGTAGCAGAATGCTGTAAACCTCGGCCAGGTGCACGGCATCTTCAGCGGCGTAACTAATTTGTGTTTCGGTCAGAGGGCGCTGCAGCCAATCAGAGCGGGTTTCGCCCTTGGGCAGGTCGATCCCAAGCACTTCCTGAACCAGACGCGAATAACCCATTGAAAAACCGAGATTGAGGTACGCGGCAGCTAGCTGTGTGTCAAATAATGGCGCGGGCAAACTGCCGGTCAAACGCAATAAAACTTCGAGGTCTTCACTGCAGGCGTGGACAACCTTGATGACGTTGGGGTTTTCCAGCAGTGCCGACAGCGGCGCCCAATTACTGATCAGCAGCGGATCGATCAGGAAGGCACGAGCACCATCTCCAATCTGCAACAACGCGGCGATGGGATAAAAAGTGTCGACCCGCATGAATTCGGTATCGAGGGCGACAAATGGCAAGGTCTGCCATTCGACGCAATGTCGGGCGAGGCTAGCGTCGTCACGAATCCAGTGAATATCAATGGCCACACGGCTCTCCCTTGAAGAATGGCGCGCAGTATATATCGCATCATCGATAACCGGGCATTCACACTGCAAGTCTTGAGCAACTTCCTGCTATACGCCGGACAGAAAACCGGTCATCGAGTTAAGTATCAGGCTTTTTGCAACACATAAACTCGCCACATGGCGTAACCAGGTAATACATCGTGATGGCCAAGGATTTGAAATCCAGCAGCAGCAAACTCACTCTCTATTTGCGAACGATTCACCACGAAGCGATTCATCCGCATCACTTCAGGCTCAACAGACGCACGAGCCCGCTCCAGGCGCTTACGTCGCCATGATTTGATGTTGCCATCGACCCACAACGCAATGATCACAGTGTCGCGGGTAACGCGGTGGAACTCTCGCAAGATAACCGCACGATGATCCCGGTCGGCGAGGTGGTGGAACAAGCGCATGCAAAAAATGCAATCCACTGCGTTTGCAGACAACTCAATGGAGAGTGGAGAGGTCTGGAATGTTTTGATCCGTTTAAGCTTTTCAGCTGAAGAACTAGCCTCCCCCAAGGCGAGCATTTCCGGCGAATGGTCAGCAGCCAAAACGACCCGGTTGCTGTGTTCGGTCAAAACCGACCAAAAACGACCTGCGCCACTGGGCAAGTCGAGCACCAATCCCGGCTCCCCCGCGACTTTCAGCGCTCGTCGAGCCAACTGTTCGTCACGCCAGTGTGCAAGGCGTCCGTAGAAGCCGTGCGGTGGCGCACGCTTGCTGTGGTCAGGTTCAGAGCCTAAAGCTTTAACGTTCAGCATGACACTCTGCTTTAAGGTACCGTTTAATGAAGTAAGAGCCCGTTAGAATGACCGAGTTAATACTTCTCCAAGTGACAAACCTTAATTAGCTGTGCATCAATTTTTTGTGAAAAAAACGCTAACCTATCTACGCGATACTTACTTTTCTGTAAAACGGCTTCCTACCCAGTCACCGCTACATCGCGATTTTATTTTCTAGCGTACCAATGCCCTCGATTTCGATATGCACGGCTGTCCCCCGATTTCAGAAACCGCGGAGGCGCGTCGACCATGACCGGCACGCACTGGCCGTCGGAGGTCTGGATGTTGGTGAATTTCATAAAGGGTCCTTTTTTGAATGCGGCGGCTCTTGCAACGCCGCCGCGATGGCTGCGAGCCGGCGTTACTTAGGCGCGTACTGCATCTCGCCGCCGCCGAACGACCAGTCTTCACGGTTGACCTCGACCAAGCTGATCCATACGTCTTCTTTGCGAATGCCGGTTTTCTCGTGAATACCCTGCGCAACGGCTTTGTAAAATGCCTTTTTGACCTCAACGCTGCGTCCGCTATTCCATGTCACCTGGATAAATACGATGCCCGAGGTGTAGGTCACCCCCAAGTAACCGGCGTGGGGATACACCAGTTCATCTGCGGCGTGCCGGTTCACGATTTGAAACTTATCGTGTTCTGGGACATGGGCGGTTTCGGTCATGGCCTCGTACACCACATCGCCGATTGCTTTAACAATTTCAGGCGATGTATCTGCGGCTAAATCAATTCTGGCTAATGGCATGGTGGGCCTTCAAGTCATGGGCAGTAAGAGAGGTGCTTTATTCAAGCGCCAAATCTAATCTCGCCGACGGCTCTCTACAAGCGCATAATTATTCCGCTAATTATGAGGAATACGCATGCTATTTGAAAACTTGAAAGCATTCGTTTCGGTGATTGACCACAATTCGCTAACCCGCGCCGCCCAGGCGCTCTGCCTCACGCAGTCGGCGGTGTCGCGCCGGATTCAGCATTTAGAAGCATCTCTTGACGCCAATCTGTTTGATCGCACCAGTCGCCCGCCGAAAGCCACCGCCTTGGCTCAACGGATATATCAGCACGCGGTTGTCCTATTGCGCGATGCCGAGCATCTACTGGACGTGCCACGCGAGGGAGCCGCCCCCAGTGGCCCATTTCGCTTGGGGTTTACGCAAGTGGTGGCGGACGTGGTGATGTTCGAGGTGGTCATGAAAATGAAAGCGCAATTTCCCGAACTGGAAGTGCAGCTTCATACCGATTGGAGTTCCGAGCTTCAGTTGCAGATTGATAACGGCACCCTCGATGCCGCGACATTAATGCTGGCCTCCCCCAGCCGCCTTCCTGAAGGGGTGACCGGGCGATTCATCTCCACTCTTGAAGTGCTGGTGGTGCAAAGCAAACACAAGCCATTGATAGATCGTCTTTGCGAGGTTGAAGCTCTCGCCAGCCAGCCGTGGATCTTAAACCCTGAAGGCTGTGGTTATCGTGCGGCGCTGGAGCGTGCCATCGGTGACACAGGGAAAACCATTAGATTGAGCGTTGATACCCACGGCACCGAGATGCAATTGAGGATGGTCGCCGCGGGTTTGGGATTGGGGTTAATCCCTAAAAACGTACTGCGCCAGAGCCGTTCTTACAGCGACCTCACAGTGGTTGAGGTCAAGAGTTTCTCCCTTAGCCTGGACATCTGGTTAGTTCACCCCCATCAGGTGGGCAATCTTAAACGCGCCATGGATATCCTTGGGCAGACCGTGATTGATGGGTTTGTTAAACATCAAGCTGGTACATAGTTTCGCAATCGGCCACGATCATTTCAGCGGCCTTTTCCGCAATCATCAAGGTCGGCGAGCAAGTGTTCCCCGAGACGATGTTCGGCATGATTGATGCGTCTACCACCCTTAAACCCGCAATACCGTGCACGCGTAAACGCTCATCCACCACCGCATCACTGCCCTGCCCCATTTTGCAGGTGCCGACCGGATGGAAAATCGTTGTACCAATACTGCGTGCGGCCTGGCGCAACTCGTCCTCGCTTTGCAGGCTCACGCCGGGTAAATACTCCACCGGTTGAAAGCGGGCCAACGCCGGGGCTGCCGCGATGCGTCGGGTCAGGCGGATGGCGTCGGCAGCGATCCTCAGGTCTTCGTCATGACTGAGGTAATTCGGTCTAATCGACGGCGCATCTTCCATCCGTGCAGAACGAATTTCTACCGTACCGCGACTTTGTGGACGAAGGTTGCACACTGAGGCAGTAAACGCGGCGAACGTATGCAGCGGTTCGCCGAAGCGCTCCAGGGATAATGGCTGCACGTGGTATTCAAGGTTGGCCGACAACTGTTCGGGGCCCGAACGCGCAAAAGCGCCCAATTGGCTCGGCGCCATGGCCAGCGGACCGCTTCGATTGATCGCGTACCGCAAGCCCATGTTCATCTTGCCCCAGAGGCTGCCTACCATCTGGTTGAGCGTCTTGGCGTTGCTGATTTTGTAGATCAAGCGCAACTGCAAGTGATCTTGCAGATTGCTGCCCACACCCGATAACTCGTGGCGCACGCCGATGCCGAGTTTTTCCAGCAACGGCTGTGGCCCAACCCCGGAACGTTGCAACAACGCGGGCGAGCCAATTGCCCCGCAGCACAGAATAATTTCCCGGCGCGCGCGAAACTGTTCTTCTCGTTGCTCAACCCGCGCGATCACAGCACTGGCGCGACCGTTTTCAAGTTCGATGCGCGACGCTTCAACCCCGGTCAGCACTGTCAGATTTTTACGCTGGGCAACCGGCCGCAAAAACGCTTTCGACGCATTCCAGCGCACACCGCGTCGTTGATTGACTTGAAAGTAGCTACAACCCTCATTGTCGCCACCGTTGAAATCCTCGACTGACGCAATTCCGGTCTCGGCAGCAGCATCGCGAAATGCATCGAGAATGCCCCACGACAAACGCTGCTGCTCCACGCGCCATTCGCCGTCTGCGCTGTGCATATCCGAATTGCCGGCATAGTGGTTTTCCGAGCGTTTGAACTGCGGCAAAACGGCATCCCAATCCCAACCGGTATTGCCCTGGGCTGCCCACTCATCGTAATCGCGGGCTTGGCCGCGCATGTAGATCATGCCGTTGATTGAGGAACAGCCGCCCAGCACTCGCCCTCGGGGATAATTCAGCGCGCGCCCGTTCAGGCCTGGTTCGGCCTCGGTTTTGAAGCACCAGTCAGTCCGTGGATTGCCGATGCAGTAGAGGTATCCCACAGGAATGTGAATCCAGTGGTAATTGTCTTGCCCGCCCGCTTCGAGCAACAGCACCCGATGAGCAGGGTTTTGTGACAGTCGATTGGCCAGTAAACAACCGGCCGGTCCGGCGCCGACAATCACATAATCGTAGAGCTCAGCCGTTGCTTGCATGAATTCCCCGCTGATTTTTTATTGTTATCCGGGGCAAGCTATAAGGTGTTTTTGCGCAAAAAGAAAGGCCGCTGCACGTTGCCGTGCGGCGGCCTTCTTAATCGAAGCCGGTTAGATCAGAAGATGATCAGACCGAACGACGACGATAGGTACGGTAGTTAGGCATCCAGAAATTACGCTCGATCGCTGCCAGCAACATCTCTTCCGAGGTTTCCAGCGCCAGGCCTTCAGCCTGAGCCTCTTTGGCGACGGCCAATGCGATTTTGCGGCTAACCGCTTGAATGTCCGTCAACGGCGGCAATACTGCGTCTCCCGAACCGGTGACCATCGGCGAGCACTCTGCCAATGCGTTAGATGCGGCCATCAGCATTTTATCGGTGATGCGCGATGCTTTGCTGGCGATCACGCCCAAACCGATGCCTGGGAAAATGTAGGAGTTGTTGCACTGCGCGATGTGAATCGTGCGGCCGTTGAACTCCACCGGTGCGAACGGACTGCCGGTAGCAACCAATGCATTGCCGTCGGTCCAGCGCAGGATTTCTTCCGGGGTGGCTTCGACTTTCGATGTCGGATTGGACATCGGCATGATCAATGGCTTGGCGCAATGCTTGTGCATTTCACGAACCACTTGTTCTGTGAACAGACCGCGCTGCCCCGAAACACCGATCATCACGGTGGCATTGGCGTGACTGACAACATCCAGCAAGGTCGGGAAGCCTTCAGCGCCCCAGCTCGTTACATCTGCGGTTTTCTGTGCCAGACGCGACTGGAAGTCCAACAGACCGTCCATCTTGTCTGTCAGCAAACCGTGGCGATCGACCATGAAGATGCGCTTACGTGCTTCGCTCTCGCTCAGCCCTTCGATCGTCATCGCCGCAATGATGTGTTCGGCAATACCACAACCTGCCGAACCTGCGCCAACGAACACCACCACTTGTTGACCCAGGGTTTCGTTCTTGGCTTTGCAGGCTGCGAGCAAGGTGCCGACGGCTACCGAAGCCGTGCCTTGAATGTCGTCGTTGAAACAGCACAGCTCGTCGCGGTACTTCTCAAGCAACGGCATGGCGTTGGGCTGGGCGAAGTCTTCGAACTGCAACAACACTTCAGGCCAGCGACGTTGTACGGCGTCGATGAACAACGCAACGAAATCGTAGTATTCCTGACCCGTTACACGCTTATTGCGCCAGCCCATGTACATCGGGTCGTCAAGCAATCCCTGATTATTGGTGCCGACATCTAGCACGATCGGCAAGGTGTAAGCGGGGCTGATACCGCCGCACGCGGTGTAAAGCGACAGTTTGCCTATGGGAATACCCATGCCGCCAATGCCTTGGTCACCCAGGCCAAGGATGCGCTCGCTGTCAGTGACCACGATAATCTTGATCTGATCTTTGGTCGCGCTGCGCAGAATGTCATCAATGCGGTCGCGTTCTGGATACGAGATGAACAACCCACGGTGGGTACGGTAAATCTTCGAGAATTCCTGACACGCCTGACCGACCGTCGGGGTGTAGATGATCGGCAGCATTTCATCGAGGTGCGAGTCGAGCAGGCGGAAGAACAACGTTTCATTGTTGTCCTGAATCGAACGCAGGTAGATGTGCTTATCCAGGTCGCTAGCGCATTGGTTGTATTGGCTAAAGACCCGTTCGACTTGTTCTTCGATGGTTTCCACGTTTTGTGGCAGCAGGCCGATGAGGTTGAACTCGACGCGCTCTTGCGGCGTGAAGGCGCTGCCCTTGTTCAGCAGGGGCATCTCCAACAGCGAAGGGCCAGCGTAGGAAATGTATAAAGGACGCGAGGATTTGGTCATTTTCAGTGTTCGCCTTTTTTCGTTTACTCTGAAATTTCTTGGTGAAACCGAGGCGGGCAGTCGGAACTTGGGGGCGCAGCTCGACAGTTCTCTATTCAACCCGACTCAGCGAGGATCGTAAGACGATATCGCGGGGGCTATCTTACTCGCGCTGGGGGTGTTGCGGCATATCAGTGATTAGACGGGCTTTTTTGCCGGATCCGCATCTTTGCGCAGAATGTAGGCGCTGAAGGCCAAAAAGTCGCCAAGGTGCTTCGTGATGATCGCGACGGTAATGGGCAACTGAAGGGTTTGGTATTCGTGCACGGCAATATTGCGGAAGCCGACCATATTTTTAAGCCCAGACACCAACACCGTGTCCACCCATCCGCTACGAGACAACAACTCAAACACATCGCGCGAACTTTGCGGAATACCCAGCCGTTCGCGACGCACCAAATGCTGGCCCATGTCCATCGCGGCTTCGCATGCGCGTTGAATATTCAGGATCGCGGCGTCCTGTCGAGTAAAGTCGGTCGCAAAGCTGGCGGGGTCTTTGTCGTACTCCTCCCGAGCTCGAGCGACGCAGCGCTCAATCGTTGCAGCCTTGTTGATCAGCACATTATCGGCCATAGATGCTTCCGTCCTTTTGAATATCCGCGAGCAATCCAGCCCGAGCGGTATCCAATTCAGTTTTTTCGCTCAATACAAAGCATTCGAAAAGCCCCACTTGCACGTCATCGCCCCAGACCCGTAAGCCGGTGGTAATCACTTGATATTGCATAATCGTCGACGCGGCTCGCATGTCTAGCAAATCGACCGGGATCCCGGCGATATCAGCCAGCTCTCCCGACATTTCCCATAACCGCATTGGGTCGAGCTTGCCAGCCAAAAGCACCGCCACATCCAAGTCGCTCTGCGCAGTGGCATGGTCGGTAACTTGGCTGCCAAAAATGTAAACCGCCAATAATCCGGGAATGTGCGCTTGCAAGTGCGCAACGAGTCTTTCGAAATTCATGACAATGCTCCCGACCCGCGCTGCAGTTCACGCATCATACAGTGTGCGAATAAGACCAAAGGCGATCAGCCTGCGATAGTTTTACACAGACTGGATTACACTCCGCGTCTCCACCCCTCCATAGATCACTCCCCATGTCTGAAAACTTCGAAGTCCCGAGCCCGCATGAGCACCATTTGGAACACGCGACCGAGCATGCTCAGGCGCGCGGGGATAACTTCGCCGGAAAAATCGCGGTAATGACAGCGATCATGGCAACGATAGGTGCCCTGCTCAGTTATCAGGCCGGGTCGACGGAAAGCGAAGCGGCAATGGACAAAAACAACGCCGCCATTAAGAAAACCGAAGCCTCCAATCAGTGGAATTACTACCAGGCCAAATCCAGCCGCCAAAACCTGTCGGAACTGGCGACGCACATCCCCGGCGTCGACGCGGCGCATTACACCGCTGAAGCTGAACGCTACAAAGCTGAAAAAGAAGTGGTCCGCAAGAAAGCTGAACAGCTCGAAGAAGAAGTGACGGCGTGGGATGAAAAATCAGAAGTCGCGCTGCATCAGCACCACCGCTGGGCGCAGGCGATGACTGCGATTCAGATCGCCATCTCGCTGGCGGCGATCACGTTACTGACGCGTAAAGAGTGGCTGAAAAAGGTGGCGTATGGCGCGGCCGGGGTTGCCGTGGTGTTGGGGACGCTGGCGTATTTGCATATTTGATCAAATGAAACAGCGTGTTGAGACTGTGGGTCCGTTGGCGATGGCATATCTGAGATACCGATCTTTACCGTTCCCTGCTATCGCGTGTACTACACGCGCCGTGCCGAGGGCGGCTACCTAATACTCTGCGGTGGTGACAAGTCATCGCAGAGGCGCGACAGCGCACTGGGTGTGGAGCTTTAACCGGTGTTGATATTGATAACGCGGATTACATCAGCTCCAAGGGAGACCTTCCTCAGAGCGCAGAGCCAACCTTAACCCCCGCACAACGCAAAAGCGAAAAACTCCGCAAACGTCAATCTGCGAAGCTTTCTGTTTAAGGCGCAGAGATCTATTTCGCGATCCCCTACACCGGCACAGGCTGCAGTAATGAAGAACAAACCGTCTGTTACGAAAACCCAACCCGGTATGCGACGGTATTGATGATGCGCCCCAATCTGCGCTGATTAAGTTAGGCACCCAAAGACTTCAAAAAATAAACCACTCGCTCGGTCTTTGCGAAGCCCAATGCTTCATGCATGGCATGGCTTCCCTGATTATCCAGCAGTGCATCCGAAGCCAGCTCGGTGCAGCCCATTTCTACGCCCCACTGTTGAACGCCCACCACGAGTTGCCGCGCTATGCCTTGGCCCCGGCTGGTGGGCCGGACGTAAAGACCTTCGAGAAAAGCCACAGGCGAGGAACGGGTACCGTTGACGTAATCCACTCGGATCGACGCCTCGGCAAACCCAACAGCATTGCCGTTCTCACTAACGAAGATCAGCACCAGATAGCGCTCTGGCGCGCTCAGTAGAATCTGTTTTTCATGGTCATTGTCCGGGGCAGAATCAGGCCATAGGGCAACACGCAGGGGAAGCCAACCGTTATGGTCGAGCAAAGTGCAGCGTTTGATCATTGAGGAGACACTCGAATGGCTGCGGAAGATTATTGATCATCCTCCGTCAGGCTCGGAAGGTCAGCTTGCTCTGCGGGGGCTAGTGTTACGGGTAATTACAGCCGAATCCATTTATGGCTGAGATTCGCTCTAAGAAGGTGGCGTAGTGCAACATGGCATCGAGGCACCAGTGTCGGATAAAAACCTATAACCGCTTGAATTATAAATATTTAAATTGTAAGAGCGCGCTTAGCGGGGTCTATTTTTAAATCGATTATCAAATTTGCTGCACGGGACCAGGGTACTGCGCTACCAAAGCATCGACGGTTAGTAATGTAATTCCCTCGACTGTGGCTTGAGCCACGAGTATGCGATCAAAAGGGTCCTTATGGATCGGCGGTAAACTGACGATGGCAACGGCGTGCTCACTGCCAACGGGTAGTTCACTGTAGCCGTTGTCTAGCAAACCACGTCGTAATACACGGGCATCCACCTTAAAGTCCGCACGTCCCAAACCTTGTTTGATGGCAATTTCCCAAAGACTGGCGGCGCTGAAGAAGAGTTCGTTTTCAGGTTCGCTGATCAAAGCGTTGGCGGCCGCTGACAAACGATGAGGTTCACCCGCAGCCCACAGCAGTAGGTGGGTGTCTAGCAGCAGCTTCATGCATCGCCACCGAACATGCGCTCAATGTCATCGTTACCCATCCGATCAAAATCATCGGGAACAGCTATCTGTCCCGTCATGAACCCCAAACGCTTTACCTGACTTGGCTCGGGGGACGTTAACGACATGACTTTGACCAATGGCTTACCGGCTTTTGCGATGATAAAAGGCTCACCCCGAACGGCCAGATCAATCAGGCGCGATAAGTGAGTTTTAGCTTCGTGGATATTGATAGTGAGCATGACCGGCCCCCAAGTAAACTAAGTTGCATTAGTTTAGTTTAAACTCTACCGACACTACACCCTCTTTCTAGATCAATCCGACAATCGCATCTCCCCCACCACCTGCATCTTTGTCGCGAAAGGTAATAAGCAACCCCGTACGCAACGGCTGCAGCTCATCAGCCAGCAACCGATTGGCGGCCAGCACAGCCTCAATCGTGCCGTTTAGATGGCCATAATGCTGGTAGCGCAGAGTGTCGAGCAGGCCCCCGTCAGACGTTCTGCCAGCTGTAGCTAGCTGTTTATGCCCTAAAATGCCCTAATCAGTACACCGGAAACGAAAAAACCCCTGAAATTTTTAACAATTTCAGGGGTTTATCTTGTATCAATAATGGCGGAGAGATAGGGATTCGAACCCTAGGTACTGTCGCCAGTACAACGGATTTCGAATCCGTCCCATTCGGCCACTCTGGCATCTCTCCAACGGCGCGCATGATAACAGTTCATCTGCCGAACGTAACCCCCTTCGGAGGAAATTTTCGCGTGCTATCAGGCGCTTGCGTAGCTTTTTGCGTTAAAGCGGGACGCCGAGGCGTTTGGCGACTTCTTCGTAGGCTTCGATGACACCACCGAGGCCTTGACGGAAGCGGTCTTTGTCCATTTTCTTGCGGGTTTCTTTGTCCCACAGACGGCAGCCGTCTGGGCTGAATTCGTCGCCGAGGACGATTTCGCCGTGGAAAGTGCCGAATTCAAGCTTGAAGTCGACCAGCAGCAGACCCGCGTCGTCGAACAATTTGGTCAGCACTTCGTTGACCTTGAGCGACAGCTCTTTCATGCGGACCAGGTTTTCTGCCGTGCCCCAACCGAACGCCACGACGTGGGATTCGTTGATGAACGGGTCGCCTTTGGCGTCGTCTTTGAGGAACAGTTCGAAGGTGTAAGGGTTGAGCTTGATGCCCTCCTCCACGCCCAGGCGCTTCACCAGGCTGCCCGCTGCGTAGTTACGCACGACGCACTCGACCGGGATCATCTCAAGTTTCTTGACCAGACATTCGGTGTCGCTCAGTAGCGCATCAAATTGGGTAGGAATACCCGCGTCTTCGAGCTTTTGCATGATGAAGGCGTTGAACTTGTTGTTCACCATGCCTTTGCGATCAAGCTGTTCGATGCGCTTGCCGTCGAACGCCGAGGTGTCGTCGCGAAACAACAAAATCAAGCGGTCAGCGTCATCGGTGGTGTAAACCGATTTGGCTTTGCCGCGGTAGAGTTCTTCACGTTTTTCCATGATGGGCTCCGCTTGCTAAGTAGTTGGGCTAGGCGATGTGTCGCCAGTCGAGCCCTGAATCTTGATCGGCCAATTGCAGCCAGTCCGGGTCGCACCCGAGGGTGTCGACAAAACATTGCCGGGCCAGCTGCGGCAGGTTGTTTTTGCTGCTGAGGTGGCCCAGCACTAAATGCTGTAACGACTGCCATCCCAACTCGCTCACCAGGTTGGCAGCCTGATGATTGTTCAAATGTCCCAGTTCGCCGCCTACCCGTTCTTTCAAGAAATACGGGTAGCGACCTCTGGCCAGCATGTCACGGCAATGATTTGCTTCGATCATCAATGCATCCAGTCCGTGATAACTCTGTAACACCGCAGGGCCGTAGGAACCAAGGTCAGTCAGCAACCCGAATCGGCGCCGGCCGTCGCTGAATACAAACTGCGTCGGCTCAAGGGCGTCGTGCGCGACGGACACCACATCGATGTTCAATGCGCCTACTTGCAACGATTGACCGCCTGACAGAAACCCTGTGGCCTCCACAGGTTTGCGCATCCCGCGTAACGTGCCGTTACTGAGGTAGACCGGTAGATTGTAGTGCCGCGACAGCAAACCCACGCCATGCACGTGATCGGCATGTTCGTGGGTCACCAGAATCGCGCTCAACTGATGCGGGCTAACACCTATACGCGCCAGACGCCGCTCGGTTTCCCGCAAGGAGAAACCACAATCCACCAGCACATACGTGTCGTGACTGGCGACCAACGTGCCGTTCCCTCGGCTACCACTGCCTAAAACAGCGAAACGCACTTAACCGAGGTTGTCTTGAATGATACCCAGCACGCGGCGCGCTACATCAGGAGGCGCTACGGTGTTGATATTTTTCTCAACCGTCACTTGCACGTTGTCACCCACTTTGCTCAAGCGGACTTGATAACGTTCGGCACGGGCTTCGATTTGTTCTTTATCCGGAGTGCTGCTGAACAGGCGGCTGAAGAATCCAGGCTCGTTGCCAGGCTTCTTCGCCTTCTCAGCCAGGTTAATGTAGTAAAGACCCAGGCTGCGATTGATATCTTCTACGCGCCAGTCGCCTTGATCCAAGGCACGACCGACGCTGGACCACGCACGGTCCAGGTCGTCAGCAACGTTTAGCACCGGGTTACCACTGCCATCAACGATTAACGCAACGCGCTTCGGGGTATCGAAGTCACGGGCGGCAAGCAGGGAAACCGAACCACCTTTTTCTGCGCTACGACTCATGCTGGCGAGCAAATCGTCAGTGAGCGCTGAGTCGAGGCCCAAGTTGGCGGTATTCGCTGGGAAGTCGCCGTCGGTTTTACTGCCCGCAGGCCGCGTAATGCTGACGACGTAGATTTCACTGGTGTTGCGCTGCACACCCGGTTCGATACGAACACGCACGCGAGTTTCGGTGTCGGCGCTCGCACCGCTGCCGGTCAGGCGCTTGGCCATTGCAGAAGAAAGCTCGTCGATACGCTGCCAGCTAGTGTTGAATTCGCCGGTTTGCGGCCGCTCGTCTCCGATACGGAAACCGTTGTCTTCAAAATACTGATGCGCAATCGGCCAGACTTCGGCAGGGGAGCGCTGAGCCAGGATCGAACGCGAATCACCCGTTTTCTGCAGACTGAAATCGCTGGCGGTCGCGGTCACTGCCAACTGCTGCGGACGAGGTACGATGTACTGACCCTTGGTCGTATTGTTGGCCACATTGCGTGGGATAGGCAGCAATGGGTCAAGCCGTTTTGCACCCGTTATGTCAGGTGGCAACTGCATAGGCGCTACTTGAGTCGCGTCCAGGTAATCACTGCCGCGATCACGGAAGTAGCCATCTGGACCCCAAATCCAGCCGCAACCACTGGTGCTGGAGATAATCAAGGCTAGTGCGGAAAATCCGGCCAATCGCTTCATTGCGTAATACTTCCTCATTAAAGCAATACACCGGACTGGCGCAGGGCCTGACGCAGCGGTTCATGACAGGGCTCGCTGAGCCAGGTGAGCGGCAGACGGATACCGTCCGGCATCATGCCCATCTCATGCAGCGCCCATTTCACGGGAATAGGATTGGATTCAATAAACAAGGTTTTATTAAGCGGCATCAGCTTTTCGTGAATCGCCCGAGCCGAGCTTGCATCGCCACGCATGGCGGCGGCGCACAAATCGGCCATAGCACGTGGCGCCACGTTTGCCGTAACCGAAATATTACCTTTACCACCCATCAACATGAGCTCAACAGCCGTTGCATCGTCACCGGAATACACCAAAAAGTCGCTGCTGACCCGCGCTAGTATGTCTTTGGCGCGTTGCAGGTCGCCGGTTGCTTCTTTGACACCGATGATATTCGGCACCGTCGACAGACGTACAACGGTGTCTGCCAACATGTCGCACGCCGTTCGGCCTGGCACGTTATACAAAATCTGCGCAATATCGACTGATTCAGCGATGAGCTTGAAGTGCTGATAAAGCCCTTCCTGGGTTGGTTTATTGTAATACGGTGTAACCAGCAGGCACGCATCTGCCCCCGCCGTTTTCGCGTTGCGCGTCAGCTCGATCGCTTCGCGAGTAGAGTTCGCGCCTGTTCCCGCGATGACGGGGATACGCCCTGCAACTTGGGCTACCACGCGGCGAATCACTTCTATGTGCTCGCTGACGTCGAGTGTGGCCGACTCACCAGTGGTGCCGACCGCAACAATCGCGTTGGTGCCCTCTTGCAGATGGAAGTCCACCAGTTTGCTAAGGCTGTCCCAGTCAAGACGACCATTTGCATCCATTGGTGTGACCAGTGCCACCATGCTGCCCGCAATCATGCGACCGCTCCTGCCGGAAAAAGAGAGCCGTAATGGTACTGGCGCTATCAGGCTTGCACAAGCGAAGTACCGTGCTGCGAGCATTCCCCTGAGCGATGCTTTTCGCTACCCTTTGCTCTTTGGTCAGTACGGGTCATCTGTGCAGCTCGTTCAAATGATCGATTTTACCGTTCAAACCCTTGTTCCAACGAGGTCGCGCGCTCTCTTGGCCTCGCCATGAAGGCAAGCGGCACCGGGGTTTGAGTTGCGGTCGAAACGAATTGGTTGTCGAATCAGCCGTGCAAGCCCAACGTATGTACTCACCGCTCATCGCCTAGGAATGCTGCATGTCGTCCACCCCCACAGTTCGCGAACAATTCCTTGTAATCAGTGCCCTTGGCGCCAACCCAATGGAGCTGACCAACGTGCTGTGCCGCGCCAGTCATGAAAACCGCTGTTCAGTGGTGAGTTCACGTCTGACTCGTCATGGTGAATACAGCGCGCTGATTCTTCAGATTTCTGGCAGCTGGGATGCCCTTGCTCGTCTGGAAACCGGCTTGCCCAGCCTGTCTAAGAAACACGCGTTCACCGTCAGTGTCGTGCGTAGCGCCAGTCTCGAAAGCCGCCCTGAGGCTCTGCCTTATGTGGCTTACGTCAGCTCGGCTTATCGTCCGGACATCATCAACGAGCTTTGTCAGTTCTTCATTGATCATAACGTCGAGCTGGAAAACCTCATTTGCGACACTTACCAGGCGCCGCAAACAGGCGGCACGATGCTTAATGCGACCTTTACCGTCACATTGCCTGCCGGTATTCAGATCAGCTGGCTGCGTGATCAGTTCTTGGATTTCGCTGACGCACTGAACCTTGATGCGTTGATCGAACCTTGGCGTCCACAGGCTCCCATGTAAGGAAACATTAATGGCCGTTGCTTTGAACCAACCTGTTGCCGACTTTGAGGCGCAGGCCACCAATGGGCAGACGATTAGTCTGACCGGGCTTAAGGGCCGGCAGGTGGTAATTTATTTTTACCCAAAAGACAGCACGCCGGGCTGTACGACCCAGGGTCAAGGTTTTCGGGATCAACACGCTGCGTTCGAGGCGGCCAATACCGTGGTGTTCGGCGTTTCGCGCGACAGCTTGAAGTCCCATGAAAATTTCAAGGCCAAACAGTCGTTTTCGTTTGAGCTAATTTCAGACAAAGACGAAGCGCTGTGCCAGCTGTTCGATGTGATCAAACTGAAAAAGCTCTATGGCAAAGAATATCTGGGCATAGATCGCAGTACATTTTTGATCGACAAAGGAGGCGTACTACGCCAGGAATGGCGCGGCGTAAAGGTACCCGGCCATGTGGCTGCGGTACTGGAACAAGCGCAGGGGTTAAACAACAGTTAATTGTTGTCCAGGGATTCGCTGCCGGCACACATTGAAGTAGCTTGCAGCGAAAGCACCTTACATCCCTTATGTCAGAAACCCTATAAAAGCGGTGATACTGTTGGCTCATTTCGAGGCCCAGCGTCGAGCACGGCTTTGAACAGGGTGCCCAAAGGAATTGCGAAAAACACGCCCCCAGAAACCCCACAACCCGCCAAACGACATGACGTTGACCAACAGCGGCAGGCTGGACAGCGAAAACGTCAGCGCCATTGACCAAATTTGCCGGTTTCTCCGCGAGCTACCTCAAGCACCTTGAACATCAAAAATCCTTCAGGCAGTCATCGTCAGTAACGTTCATTCAGAGGGGAAGATTCAAGCCGGCGGCATCAGGCTTTCCGTAACCAGTAAAAATAAACACCCGCCTCAAACTCTTCATGTAACAAGATGTGGCCGGACAGTTTGGCAAAAGTCCGGAAATCGCGTTGTGAACCTGCATCCGTAGCGATCACTTTTAGCACCGAGCCACTGGCCAAACGGTTGAGTTCAAGCTTGGCTTTAAGTAACGGCAGCGGACAATTCAGGCCACTGGCGTCTACTTCGGCATCGCAGGCATCGGGGCGCTCTACAGCGTCAGACATCAGTTCTCTCCAAACAGGCACATCGAAGGCATTGCAACCACCCTAGTGACGCGGCGGATGCCTCAATCAAACCACAAGAATACCTGACTCTGGTCAGCAAGCCATTGAGCCAGCTACAGTAAGGGCTCTTTAACGCCTAGAGCCTTGTGCATGAAATTTTTGCGCCCTACCTTGTTGACGCTCGCTTGCCTGCTCACTTCTCCGAGTTTTGCTGACGATTTGCCATCACTGGGCGATGCCAGCTCTGCCATCGTCTCCCCGCAACAAGAATATCAATTGGGCCGCGCTTGGCTCGGCATGCTTCGCGGCCAGGTATCGCAACTGTCCGACCCGCAGCTCAAGGATTTCGTGGAGACCACGGTGTATCGCATTGCCGAGACCAGTCAGGTGCATAATCCTCGGCTGGAATTCATCCTGATCAACAGTCGCCAGTTGAACGCATTCGCCGCGCCAGGCGGAATTGTCGGAGTCAACGGAGGCCTGTTTCTTTACGCTCAAGACGAAGCCGAATATGCAGCGGTGTTGGCGCATGAACTCGCTCACTTGTCGCAACGCCATTTCGCACGAGGCATTGAGGCGCAGCAACACATGCAGATACCGGTCTTGGCAGCCATGTTAGCGGGTATTGTCATGGCCGCAGCGGGTGCCGGTGACGCAGGTATAGCAACAATTGCGGGAACTCAGGCCGCTGCCATCCAGGAGCAAACGCGTTTCTCGCGGGCAAACGAACAGGAGGCGGACCGTATCGGCATCATCAACCTTCAAAAAGCCGGTTATGACCCTCGAGCGATGCCCAATATGTTTGAGCGGCTGATGCGCCAATACCGATTCGACGCCAAGCCACCCGAATTCTTACTGGATCACCCGATCACCGAGTCTCGGATCGCCGACACCCGTAACCGCGCAGAGCAGGAAAAGGTCGGCGGCAAAGAAGATAGCCTGCAGTACCAATTGATGCGCGCACGTGTTGCCCTGTACTACGAAGAGTCGGCGGGCCTGGCTGCAAAACGTTTTCGCGCGTTGTTGGGTGAAAATCCAAAATCCGAATACGCACGCTATGGGTTGGCGATCGCTCAAATCAAGGGCTCACAACTCAATGATGCCCGCGAAACTCTCAAGCCACTGTTAGCCAAAGATCCAAACAACATTACTTACAACCTTGCGCAGGTAGAAATTGATGTCGCCAATAACAAGACGGTCGACGCCCAGCAACGGCTAGACCGCATGAACGTGCAATTTCCGGACAACTACCCACTGAACCAGGCCCGCGTCGACCTGTTGATCAAACAAAACAAGCCTGCGCAAGCGGAAAAAGTGTTGGATCAATTGCTGAAAAATCGGCCATCCGATCCGGATATCTGGAGCTTGGTCGCAGACGTGCGGGGCCTGTCTGGCAACATGATTGGGTCTAATCAGGCGCGGGCCGAATACTTTGCCCTGACCGGTGATTACACAAAGGCTCAACAGCAGCTCGAAATCGCCAAGCGTCGCGCCAATAACAACTTCCAGCTGGCATCGCGCATTGATGCCCGGCAGAAAGAATTTGCCGAGCAAGAGCGATTGCTGAAAGAAATGATGAACTAGCTTATAGGGAACGATTCATTCGAGATTAGCGGCAACGCGGTCCATTTGAAAAACCGCGCCGTCCGCTACCCAAATGAATTGGGCCCCACACATTTTTGGCCAGCGCTGCGATGCCCTCAGGCATTACCCGCCAGCCTTATACGAGCAGCTTGGGTGAAATCCAACATACGCTGCAACGGACGGATCGCGCGGGGAACCAATGCCGGGTCGACGAATATCTCGTTGCTACCCTCGCGCAGGCACTGCAAGGTGCGCTCAAGGGTGTTCATCGCCATCCATGGACAATGTGCACAGCTGCGGCACGCAGCGCCGTTACCGGCAGTGGGCGCCTCAATGAAGATTTTGTCCGGGCACAACTGCTGCATCTTGTAAAAAATGCCCCGATCGGTCGCAACGATAAACACTTTATTGGGCAACGACTGCGCAGCAGCGATCAGTTGACTGGTCGACCCGACAGCATCTGCCAGATCAATCACTGACTCGGGCGATTCAGGGTGAACAAGAATTGCGGCGTCGGGATAGAGCGCTTTCATGTCCTCCAACTGTTTGGACTTGAATTCCTCGTGGACGATGCACGCACCATCCCACAACAACATGTCGGCGCCGGTTTCACGTTGAATGTAACGACCCAAATGTTTATCGGGTGCCCAAATGATTTTTTCGCCGTTGTCCATTAAGCTCTCGACGATTTCCAGCGCGCAACTCGACGTCACCACCCAGTCGGCACGAGCCTTCACAGCGGCAGAGGTATTAGCGTAGACGACTACCGTTCGCTCGGGATGCTGATCGCAGAAGGCAGCAAACTCATCAACTGGGCAACCCAAATCCAACGAACAGGTCGCCTCCAGCGTCGGCATCAGGATTCGTTTTTCCGGGTTAAGGATTTTCGCCGTCTCGCCCATGAAACGCACGCCAGCAACCAGCACGGTTTTCGCCGAATGCTGATTTCCGAAGCGTGCCATTTCCAAGGAATCGGACACGCAACCACCGGTTTCCTCAGCCAAGGCCTGGATAACTGGATCACAGTAATAGTGAGCAACCAGGACAGCGTCTTGCGCTTTTAACTCGGTAGCAATCGCCGAGCGGTAGTGGGCCTGCTCTTCGAGGTTTAGCGTTTTTGGCTGCTTGGCATCGAGATGGGCCTGGACCAGAAGGCGTTCAGAAATCTGCGTCATGTTCGCTGGACCTAAAAGCGCTTGTGCGCGGATGTCGAAGTTTACACCGCCGGCGCGGACTCCTGAATCCCTTAATGAGAATTGCGCTTTTACGCAGAGGCTTCAACTTAGGACGCAAAGGATTCGGCGACGACAACGCCGCCAAGTTGGGCGAAGAAAATGAAAAGTAGTTGCCCTTGATCGCATGAGCTTCACCCGCTTCGGGGACAAAACCGTCGATGAAGTCTGATGTGTCTGATGCAGCAATGAACATATTACCTTCCTGCCTCGGACGCACTACATCTGCCAAGGGCCGCGCAGTGACACGGCATTTTCGTCCTTCGCAGAATGGCTCATGACGGCGTAGAAATCTCAAGCTATCAGGACAGACTCATTTGAGGCTCAGGCGGTATGGCTATCAACAATCCAAGCCAGCCACAGCCGAGCAACGTGCAGTGTGAACAGCATGTTTTAAGGAGTATCCGTTTTATATGACATCATGATTGTGTCCGTAGGTTGATCGGTCAACGTTCGTTGTATATATAAAGCGACTATTTAAACGCGCCGCGGGAGCAAAAAAGGCAGTTCTGTCGCGGATCTACGGGTTGTTATGTAGATCAACTGAATATCCATGTGGGAGAACGCCGGCTTAACTGAAAGCCATAGGCTAGCGTTGAGCGGTCGAAAGTAAAAATATCGACGCAAAAAAAAAGCCGTAAAGCCTCATTTGCATGGGCCTTACAGCTTTTCAAAACCGTCGAACTTGAAAATGGTGGGTCGTGTGGGATTCGAACCTACGACCAATTGGTTAAAAGCCAACTGCTCTACCAACTGAGCTAACGACCCGACGTGGCGCGTATATTACTGATTTCTATGATTAATTCAACACTTAAGTGAATTTAATTCAAAAATAGCGGGTTGGGTCGGCTACAGCCGCCGTCGCAAAGCCTTCTGCGCGCAAACGACAGCTGTCACATTTGCCGCATGCTTGTCCTTGGTCATTGGCTTGATAACAGGAAACTGTCATTGCGTAATCAACATTCAGGCGCATTCCTGACGAGACGATCTGCGCTTTGCTCATGTTTTGCAGCGGTGCCTGTATTCGGAAGCCATTACCTTCAACACCGGCCTTGGTCGCCAGATTGGCCATACGCTCAAACGCTTCGATGAACTCCGGGCGGCAATCTGGATAACCGGAATAATCGACCGCGTTGACGCCGATAAAGATATCTCGCGCACCCAGCACTTCAGCCCAACCTAACGCCAACGAGAGGAATACGGTGTTACGCGCAGGCACGTAGGTGACCGGGATTCCTTCTACGGGGGATTCAGGTACTGCGATGGAACTGTCGGTCAGTGCTGATCCGCCGATTCCATTCAGATTCAGACCAACGACTTTGTGTTCAGCCACGCCCAGATAATGGGCGACACGTACCGCAGCATCGAGCTCGGCGCGGTGTCGCTGCCCATAATCAAAACTCATGGTATAGCAGGTGTAGCCGTCCGCGCGGGCCATGGCCAGCACAGTGGCTGAATCAAGGCCGCCCGACAACAAAATTACTGCGCGTTTTTCGATAGTAGTCATTTTCATTCACCTTAGCGTCCCGGCTCATCGTTCCAGAGGTACTTGTGCAGTTGCATTTGCAAGCGTACCGGCAGGTTGTCAGCAACTATCCAATCGGCCAAATCCCGGGCGTTTAAATCATGATGGCTAGGGGAGAACAATACTTCACCCGCGCGACGCTCTAAACCGTACTGAATCAGCTTGGAGACAGCCCAGTTGTAGTCTTCGCGGGAGCAAATCACGAACTTGACCTGGTCGTTCGGCGTCAGCAGTTCGATATTCTCGTAGCGATTGCGCCCAACTTCATTGGAGCCTGGGGTTTTCAGGTCGACCACACGACTGACGCGTGGGTCCACTGCTGAAATATCCAGAGCGCCGCTGGTTTCAAGAGAAACCTCATAACCTGCGTCACAAAGAAGCTTGAGCAGCGCGATCACATTGGGCTGAGCTAACGGTTCCCCGCCGGTCACGCACACATAGCGCGGCCGATAACGGGCTACTTGCTCAACGATAGCGTCTAACGCTTGAATGCTGCCTCCGCTGAACGCGTAAGCGCTGTCGCAATACTGGCACCGCAACGGACAGCCGGTAAGCCGGACAAACACGGTAGGTAAGCCTGCGGTGCGAGTTTCACCCTGCAACGAGTAGAAAATTTCGGTGATTCTTAATGTGTCTTGCATATGAGCCACGGGCGTAATAGCTAAACAGGCCATCCGCCTCCGTTAGGCACTTCAACGAGCCTGCAAACGCATGGCCCATAGAAGCGTATGTATTACCGGGATTTCGGGTGCGAGATTCTAACGAAAAAAGCCGCGACAAGCGCGGCTTTCTTTAATCGGTGGTCAGTCCCGCCTGGTTAGCAGCGCCTTACATGCGCTGCAAATCACGTTGCGCCAACTGCGCAGCGGAGGTGCCTGGGTACTGAGAAACCACTTGCTGCAAGATCCCTTTTACCTTGTCGAGATGGCCGAGACGACGTTCGACGTCTGCAAGTTTGTACAGCGAATCCGGGACCTTGGCGTGTTTCGGATACAGCTGACTTACTTTGGCGAAAGCTTGACCGGCACCTTGAAGGTCACCTTTGGCCAAATTCACTTCACCCAACCAGTACTGGGCATTGCCCGCGTACTGACTGTTTGGATATTTGCGTAGAAAAGCCGTAAAAGCTTGACTCGCTTTGTCGAAATCCTTGGCTTTGATCAGATCGAAGGCAGCATCGTAATAGATCTTTTCCTTCGCCGGATCGCCTGGCTCGGCACTTGCCGCCGGAGCCTGCGCTGCAGGTGCCGTAGGAGCACCACCGGTATTTACATCACCGCTGGCTTGAGAATTATCGGTAGCTGCTGCGGCAGGTGTGCCGCCTAACCCAGCTCCAGCAGTGATCCGTTGATCAAGTTCTTGATAACGTTCCAATGCCTCCTGCTTCATCCGGTCGATATCGTTGCGCTGAACTTCGACCGTACCGCGTAATTTCGCGATCTCGTCCTGCATTTGTTGCAACTGCATGAACAGCTGACCCTGTGCCGAGGCAGGGGTCGCAACCCCTCCCCCGGCATAGGCGCCGGACGTGCCATAACCCGCTGGCGGATAACTGTTGCTGCTGCCAGAGCCAGAATTGTTATCGACCACAGGAACCGCACCCCACGCAAAAAGCGGAAGGGCGAGAGTCAAAACGGTTAGAGCACGACGGCACGTTCGCATGTCAAATTACTTACGCAGTTCGACGCGACGGTTTTGAGCCCAGGATTGCTCGTCGTTGCCAGTAGCAACAGGACGCTCTTCACCATAGGAAACCAGTTCCAGCTGTGCTGGGGAAACACCTTGCAGTACCAGGTAGCGTTGAACGGCTTTCGCGCGACGCTCGCCCAGTGCGATGTTGTACTCACGAGTACCACGTTCGTCGGTGTTGCCTTCCAGAACGACGCGAGCGCCATTTGCTTTCAGGTCTTTAGCGTGAACGTCCAGCGAGCGCATAGCTTCTGGTTTCAGGTCCGAACTGTCGTATTCGAAGTAGAAAGTAGTGATAGCGCGCAGAGCAGCTTCTTCGCTCATGCTGCCATCAACAGCGCCAGTGTTAGCGCCGTAGCCAGCGTTTGGATCTACAGCAGCGCCTTGGCCAGCGTTGTCGCCACCTTTGGACGAGCAACCTACAGCTACAGCCATGGCCAGAGCCAGAGCAGCAAATTTACCAATCTTCAGCATTTCCATCGTGAAACTCCTAATGAACCCCAAGTGTGTTAAGCAAAACGTGTAGCGCCGCGTCAGTTCAGGTAAGGGGACCAGGAAGGTTCTCTGACTTCGCCTTGAGCGGTAGGAAGCGGGAGCCTTACGCGTCCGTTAATGGACACGAGCATCAAGACTCCCCGGCCCTGCTGGCGGGTGGCGTAGATTACCATGGTGCCGTTGGGCGCGACAGTAGGCGACTCATCAAGGTTGCTGTCTGTGAGGATTTTTAATGTACCGCGCTGCAAATCCTGCACTGCCACCTTGAAATTTGTGAAGCCGTCCTGACGGTGAATCATTACCAGCGTCTTTTCATCAGCCGACAATTTCGGGTTGGCGTTGTAGTTGCCGATGAACGTTACACGCTCAGCGCCGCCACCATTGATGCTGGTTTTATAGATCTGTGGCTTGCCACCACGGTCTGACGTGAAGTACAGCGTCGAGCCGTCCTTACCGAAAAATGGTTCGGTATCGATGGCCGAGTCATTGGTCACACGAGTGATTTGGCGAGTGGCCAACGTCATTACGTAAATTTCCGGGTTACCGTCTTTGGAAAGCACGAACGCCAACTTGTTGCCGTCCGGCGACCATGCCGGCGCTCCATTGATGCCTTCGAAATTAGTCACCTGCTCGCGGCGGCCGGTATCAATATGCTGGATAAAGATACGCGGGCGCTTTTGCTCGAACGAGACGTAGGCAATACGCTTACCGTCCGGTGCGAATCGTGGCGACAAAATAGGCTCGCGCGATTGCAACAACGTTACGGCACGGGCGCCATCGTAATCCGATCGTTGCAAGGTATAACGCGTGTTGTCGACCGAAAACCGCTCTGCAGTCACGTAAAGCATGCGCGTTGAAAACGCACCCTTGATGCCCGTGAGCTTTTCGAATGCCTGATCCGCGATGTAGTGCGCCATATCACGCAGTTGATCGGTGGTGCCAGAAACATTACCGGTCATCACTTGCTGCTCAGTCGCCACGTTGAACAACGCGTACTGAATCTGCAAACGGCCGCCCGAGGGAACAATGCTACCCACCATCAAATACTGGGCACCAAGCGCTTTCCAGTCGCGATAAATGATTTCACTGGCCTGGGTCGGCAAGCTGATCATGTTCTGCTTTGCCAACGGCGAGTAATAACCTGAGTTACGCAGGTCGTTACTGATGATGTCGGCCATGTCCTCGGGCAAGACGGCACCGCCTTGCAACCCGAACGGAACAACCGCTATTGGCGCAGCGCGGTCACTACCGGTGGTGACCATGATGTTCTTTTCATCTGCTGCGGCCATTCCCGCCATACAGCAAAGAACGATAAGCAGTCCTCGAAAAATGTTAATCACAAGGCTAGATCCTCAGGTGTGAATGTCATCTTGAATGAACGGTAGGGGTTGAAATCACTCGGTTTCAGACCCTGCATTTCTGTCAATCGACCAATATTTTTAACTGCCGCCACCGCTGAGCTATCAAACGGCGCGTCTCCGCTGGACTTAAGGACACTGACCGAAGTCACTGTTCCGTCAGGCAACATCCCAATGTGCAACACAACGACCATGCCTTTTCTTGCTGAAGGCGGTCGAGCCCAGCCTTCGGCAGCGCGGGAACGTATCAGGTCATCAAAATTGCCCGCCGTCTCGTCGCCCTGCTCATCTGCCAATGCCTGTTGCCGTTCCGTTTTATCGGAAAGCAAATCAGCCAAGGCTGCCGCTTTTTGATCTTCATTAGATTTACGAGCAGCGTCTTGCTGTTTCTTGGCCGCATCGGCTGTGGACTTTTTCTTGGCGTCCGCTATGGCTTTCTTCTTCGCATCGTCAGCCGCTTTTTTCTTCGCGTCTTCCACTGCTTGTTTCTTCGCGTCGTCTGCAGCCTGCTTTTTAGCGTCGTCAACCGCGGCTTTTTTCGCGTCTTCTTCAGCTTTTTTCTTGGCGTCGTCTTCGGCTTTTTTCTTGGCTATATCCGCCGCTTGCTTCTCTTCAACTTTTTTAGCGTCCGCTACCTTTTTGGCTTCATCGGCTTTCTTGGCGTCGTCTGCCTTTTTCGCCTCAGCTTTGGCTGCGTCGGCTTTTTTCGACTCTTCAGCTTTTTGATCTTCGGCTTTTTGAGCCGCGTCTTCTGCGGTTTGTTCCGCAGCTTTCACAGCATCTTGTTTTAACTGCTCGATTTTTTTCTTTTCCAACTGTTCGGTTTCAGTCTGTCGGGCGGCCGTTTTTTGCGCCTCACCCGCAATTTTCTGATTGGTCTGGACTGTCGCTCTACTTTTGGATTTCAACTGATATAGAGTCGCTTGCACAATGGGCTTGGCCTCTGGCAAATCCGGAGTCATGGCGAAGCTGACGAAGAGCATGCCAAATATCAGAATGTGCAGGGCGACGGCCCAAACGCTAGGCCAGAAGAAGCTCTCCGAGGCGGACGGCTCTCGCTGTTGGTGCATCAGGGCGCCTCGGTAATCAAGCCAACATTACCGACCCCTGCTTTCTGCAGCCCACCCATTGCGCCCATTACAGAGCCGTAATCAACGGTTTTGTCGCCACGGATAAAGACCTGCGTCTGCTTGCCGCCTTCACGACCGGCCTTGATGATTTTGGTCACCGCGTCAGTCATCTGCGGCAAGGTCATGGCCTTGTCCTGCTGTTTTTCGGTATCGACTTCACTGCCAAGGTTCCAGTAATAGGTCTTGTCAGCTTTGATCGAAATGGTCAAAACCTGGGTGTTGTTATCCTGCGGCAGGGCCGCACTGGACACTTTGGGCAGGTCAACTTTCACACCCTGATTGAGCATCGGAGCGGTGACCATAAAGATGACCAGCAGTACCAACATCACGTCGATGTAAGGCACTACGTTCATTTCGGCGACCGGCTTGCGGCGTTTGCGACGAACTCGAGCGATTAAAGCCATGAAGGATTACCTGCTCACTCTTCGCTGGTGTGCACTTTACGGTGCAGGATCGCCTGGAACTCATCGGCGAACGTGTAGTAACGGCTGATCAACGTCTCGCTGCGAGCAGAGAAACGGTTGTAGGCGATTACTGCCGGGATAGCGGCGAACAGACCAATAGCAGTAGCAACCAGGGCTTCCGAGATACCCGGAGCAACGGTCGCCAAAGTGGCCTGCTGAGCAGTAGCCAGCCCGCGGAAGGAATTCATGATCCCCCAGACAGTACCGAACAAGCCAATGTAAGGACTGGTGGAGCCCACTGTCGCCAAGAACGGCAAACTTTGTTCGAGCTTTTCTTCCTCGCGCGAGATGGCGACACGCATAGCCCGAGCTACGCCTTCCATCACTGCATCAGGATCGACGCCTGGCTGCTGACGAAGCCGAGAGAACTCCTTGAAACCTGCACGGAAGATTTGCTCAACTCCCGAATCAGGATCCGGGTTGCTGCCAGCCTGACGATAGAGCTTGGACAGATCGATACCCGACCAAAAGCGCTCTTCAAAGCTTTCTAGTGCTCGACGAGCTGCGCGTATCAAATTGCTGCGCTGAAAGATCATGATCCAGGAGGTTATTGAGGCACCTACCAAAATCAGCATAACCAACTGAACAACAATGCTGGCATTGCTGACCATACTCCACATGGAGGAATGGTCGACTACGTTAGCTTCCACGCGCTATCTCCTGCTCTAAATGTGTACCCGCGCCGCTCTGGCCGGCAAAGGCCGTACGCAAAGCTTCGGGAATGGCCCGGGGTTTCAAACTGTCGGCGCTCACACACGCCACCAAAAACTGTCCTTCGCAAAGCAGCTTATCGTCTACAGCCAATCTCACCCGTTGAACAAATCGCAGGCTGGCGCGGTTTAACTCAATAACTTCAACGCTTATCAACAGCTCGTCATCCAATCGCGCCGGCTTGTGGTAACGCGCCTCGCAGGAATGTACGACGAACAGCAGATTCTCGCCTACCAATTGTGACTGGGCAAAACCCAACACTCGAAGCTGCTCGGTTCGAGCTCGCTCCATGAATTTCAGATAGTTGACGTAATAAACGATGCCGCCCGCATCGGTGTCCTCGTAATAAACGCGACAGCGATGGACGAATGACTGAAGCCCGTTTTGCGCGCGCATACTCTAGTGCTTACTCCTCGGAATTCCAATCCGCCAGACAACTGTTTTTCATTTTTTGCCGCTTATTGTCGGCCCGATCAATACGCCTGCCTGTCAGACCACCAAAATCCTGAATAAATCAGCACCTTGTGCGTTTTATTTAATCGTCTTCGTCATCAACAAAATCACTGACGACGGGCATTTCGCCCATTCGCGTTGGAATGTTCAAACCGAAGTGCAGATACGCGTGCCGAGTAACAACCCGGCCACGCGGGGTACGCATGATATAGCCTTGTTGAATCAAATAGGGTTCAAGAACGTCTTCGATGGTATGGCGCTCTTCGCTGATGGCCGCAGCCAGGCTGTCGACGCCCACCGGACCACCGTCGAATTTTTCGATCATGGTCAATAACAGACGCCTGTCCTGATGATCGAAACCACGCTCATCGACATCCAGCAGGTTCAATGCCAGGTCAGCAGTCGCCTTGGATATATGACCATTGCCGCGCACTTCTGCGTAATCTCGCACCCGACGCAGCAATCGGTTGGCAATTCGCGGCGTCCCTCGGGCCCGACGGGCAATTTCAAAAGCGCCCTCCGCTTCAATTGGCAAACCCAAAATGCCCGCCGAACGGGTGACAATCGTGGCCAAGTCTGCGGTGTTATAGAACTCAAGACGCTGGACAATACCGAAGCGGTCACGCAACGGGTTAGTCAACATGCCTGCCCTAGTGGTTGCCCCAACCAGCGTAAACGGCGGCAAATCAAGCTTGATCGAGCGTGCGGCAGGGCCTTCGCCGATCATGATGTCGAGCTGAAAATCTTCCATCGCCGGGTACAGCACTTCCTCGACGATGGGCGATAGCCGATGGATTTCGTCGATGAACAGCACATCGTTCGGTTCGAGATTGGTCAGAATTGCCGCGAGATCACCGGGGCGTTCCAGCACCGGGCCGGAGGTACTCTTGATCGAGACGCCCATTTCCTGGGCAATAATGTGCGCCAACGTAGTTTTGCCCAGACCGGGAGGTCCGAAAATCAAAGTATGGTCCAGCGCTTCGTTGCGTCCACGCGCAGCCTGGATAAACAACTCCATCTGCTCGCGCACCACTGGCTGGCCTATATAGTCGGCTAAACTCAGCGGACGAATTGCACGGTCCAACTGTTCGTCCCGGTCGCGGCCGGTAGCGGTTATCAAGCGGTCAGCGTCGATCACTTAAGCCATTCCCTTCAAAGCACGCCGAATCAGGTCTTCGCTGCTCAAGTTCTTGTCTTTGATTGCCGACACGGCCTTGCTCGCTTCCTGAGGCTTATAGCCCAAGGAGATCAGGGCACTGACCGCATCCGATTCCGCAGTCGCCACCTGTGGCGCGGCGCTAGGACCATTGGAGACCAGAGTGAAACTACCAGGCACCGATTCCCAGGCTTTGAATCGATCCTTGAGTTCGACCAACAAGCGCTCGGCGGTTTTTTTACCAACCCCTGGGATTCGAGTCAGAGCAGATGTGTCTTGCGCTTGAACGCAACGAACCAACTCATCCACTTCCAGCCCGGACATCAGCGCCAACGCCAGTTTCGGTCCAACGCCATTAAGACGGATCAGCTCACGAAACAGCTCACGCTCACGCTTTTCAAAAAAGCCGTACAACAGATGAGCATCCTCACGAACCACTAGATGGGTGTGCAAGGTCACAGGTTCACCCACATGTGGCAGGCGATACAGCGTACTCATCGGCACTTCAAGCTCATAGCCGACGCCGTTGACATCCAGAACCAGGTGCGGCGGCTGTTTTTCAGCCAGAAAACCGCGTAACCGTCCAATCACGTATCAGTTCCTTTCTAATGGTCAGCCGCAGCTATCACGCTGACACAAATAATGGTCGCCATCATTACAGGAGTAACAGGACCATGGGAAAAAAGTAAGCAGAGGATGTATCAGAGACGCAACCGACCGCTGCGACTGCGGGCGGCAGTTAATCCATGGGGGATGAGGCTCGAACGGGTATGCGCATGACACAGCGCAATTGCCAGGGCATCCGAAGCATCAACCTGAGGCTTTTGAGTCAGCTTCAATAAATGCATGACCATCATCATCACTTGCTCTTTGTTTGCCCCACCCGTGCCAGCGACAGCCTGCTTGACTTGGGTAGCCGTGTATTCGGCGATCTCCAGACTTTCTTCGGCGCCTGCCACAATTGCAGCGCCTCGCGCCTGCCCAAGCTTGAGCGCCGAATCCGCGTTACGCGCCATAAATACTTTTTCGATGCCCATGGTCACCGGACCGTACGTCTGAATGACTTCCCGAACACCCCGATAGACAATCTGTAAGCGCTCATGCAACAAACCACTGCCGGTCCGAATACAACCCGATGCCACGTACACGCAGCCGCGCCCCGTGTCCCGCACCACGCCATAGCCGGTAATTCGCGAACCGGGGTCGATACCAAGGATAAGAGTCATAACGCCTGCAGCTTAAGAAGCAACGCATAATTAGCGCAGCATAAAGGCAGAAACCGGAAGCCGATAGCGGCGTAAGTATTAAGGCGTCGTGCCTCCGGCCTCAAGAAACGCACTGAGAGCAATTGATCAGCCAAGCAGCTCCAGAACGTCGTCTGGGATTTCAGCATTGGAGTAGACGCTTTGCACGTCGTCCAGGTCCTCAAGCATGTCGATCAGTTTGAGCACTTTCTCCGCAGTGTCGAGATCAAGCACGGCGCTGGTGGTGGGCAACATGACGATCTCTGCGTCGGCCGCCTTGAAACCTGCAGCCTCCAACGCATTGCGCACAGCATAGAAACCTATGAACGAGGTGAAGACATCGATGGAGCCATCGTCGTTGTTAACCACATCATCGGCGTCCGCCTCCATTGCGGCTTCCATTAGGGCATCTTCATCAATGCCCTTCGCGAAAGAGATTTGCCCTTTGCGGTCGAACAGATAGGCCACCGAGCCATCGGTCCCAAGGTTGCCACCGCATTTAACGAATGCATGTCGTACCGCAGCCGCCGTGCGGTTACGGCTGTCGGTCATGGTTTCGACCATGATTGCCACCCCACCCGGGCCATAACCTTCGTAGCCAAGCTCTTCGACATCGTCACCTTCGGCAGCGCCAGCACCGCGAGCGACAGCACGATCAATAGTGTCGCGGGTCATATTGGCGCCCAACGCTTTGTCCAATGCCAATCGCAAGCGTGGGTTAGTTCCCGGATCACCACCACCCTGACGTGCTGCGACGGTCAGCTCACGGATCCACTTGGTGAAAATCTTGCCTTTTTTGGCATCCTGACGCTCTTTGCGGTGTTTGATGTTCGCCCACTTAGAATGACCTGCCATCTCTCGCTCCGAATTCTTTGAAACGCGTGCTCTATTTGCCCGCTAAAGGCAGGCGAATAGCTTAAATACTCTGTAGCCGGACATATTAAGGACGCATCGACACGGACTTTTAGCCATGCGATGCGCCCGCTCGGCTACTACTCAGCCTTAGGCTGTTCGCGCAGACGAATGTGCAGCTCACGCAGTTGCTTGGCATCAACAACACCCGGTGCCTGGGTCATCACGTCAGCAGCGCTCTGGGTTTTCGGGAATGCGATCACTTCACGGATCGATTGGGCGCCTGTCATCAACATCACCAGGCGGTCCAGGCCGAAAGCCAGGCCGCCATGGGGTGGCGCGCCGTATTTCAGAGCATCAAGCAGGAAGCCGAATTTCTCTTGCTGCTCATCTTCACTGATGCCTAACAGACGGAACACCGCTTGTTGCATTTCCCTGCGGTGAATACGGATCGAACCGCCGCCTAACTCTGTGCCGTTAAGGACCATGTCGTAGGCACGCGACAGCGCGGTCGCCGGGTTCGCTTCAAGCTCTTGCGGGCTGCATTTCGGTGCAGTGAACGGGTGGTGCAAAGCAGTGAAGCTGCCGTCGTCGTTCTCTTCGAACATTGGGAAATCAACAACCCACATTGGCGCCCATTCACAGGTATGCAGCTTCAGGTCGTTACCGATCCTGATCCGCAGCGCGCCTAATGCTTCGCTGACAATCTTGGATTTGTCTGCGCCGAAAAACACAATGTCGCCATCGACGGCGCCAACGCGATCCAGAATGACCTTGAGGTTTTCCTCAGGGATGAACTTGACGATTGGCGACTGCAGGCCTTCGGCCCCTTTGGCGCGGTCGTTGACCTTGATATAGGCCAGGCCCTTGGCGCCATAGATGCCGACGAACTTGGTGTAGTCGTCGATCTGGCTGCGCGGCATGCTGGCGGCGCCCGGTACTCGCAACGCGGCAACACGGCCTTTCGGGTCGTTGGCCGGGCCACTGAACACCTTGAATTCCACGGCACTCAACTGGTCGGCAACGTCTACCAATTCCAGCGGGTTACGCAGGTCAGGCTTGTCAGAACCATAACGGCGCATGGCTTCGGCGAAAGTCATGTGTGGGAAGTCACCGAACTCAAGATCCAGAACTTCCTTGAACAGCTGACGGATCATCTTTTCAGTGATGCCGATAATGTCGGCTTCATTGAGGAAGCTGGTCTCGATGTCGATCTGGGTAAATTCCGGCTGACGGTCGGCACGCAGGTCTTCGTCGCGGAAACACTTGGCGATCTGGTAGTAGCGATCAAAACCGGCAACCATCAACAATTGTTTGAACAGCTGCGGCGATTGCGGCAACGCAAAAAAGCTGCCTGGGTGTGTACGGCTAGGCACTAAATAGTCGCGAGCGCCTTCCGGGGTGGCACGTGTCAGAATTGGCGTCTCGACATCGAGGAAGCCATTCTGGTCCAGATAGCGACGGATGCTGGTAGTTACGCGCGAACGCAGACGAAGCTTCTCAGCCATCTCGGGGCGGCGCAAATCGATAAATCGATAGCGCAAACGCGTCTCTTCGCCCACGTCAGAAAATTCATTCAGCGGGAACGGCGGGGTTTCCGATTCGTTCAGTACTTCAAGTTCATAGCCCAGCACTTCGATAGCACCAGAAGCCATGTTTGCGTTTACCGCACCTGCTGGACGCGCACGAACCTTGCCAGTGACTTTGACCACGTATTCGCTGCGCACACGGTCGGCGGCGGCGAAAGTGTCAGCGCGATCGGGATCGAACACCACCTGAGCCAAGCCTTCACGATCACGTATATCGAGGAAAATCACCCCGCCGTGATCACGGCGACGGTGAACCCATCCACAAAGGGTAATTTCCTGACCTTCCAGGCTCTCGTTTAGTTGGCCGCAATAATGGCTGCGCATCATGATCGTGTTTTCACTTCTCGGAATTCGGAATTCGGTGGAGCTCTCGCCCTTAGCTTTCGCTCAATACTGCAAGAACCCTGGCGTGCAGTTCAACCCGACGGCCTGCGCCCCATAGTAAGGCGGGGGATTATATAGGGTAAATTGACACTGCGCAGCCCGCCCAACCTGATCGCCACGACATAACTGCTCCCCAGACCATAGCCCTGCCCTCAGGCTGGTGACATGGACATCGATTCGGCCTTCAACAGGTAGGCCACGCAGACCACTCGAATCAGGCCGCTAAAATTTTTTACTCCACCATGGCGCAGATGCACTTCTCGATCGACATACGAGAGTACCGCATTAACTGAGCAACTATTGGCACGGGCAATGTTAGCTAGAATATTCCAATACACCTCCTCTAGGCGCAAACACGTTGCTAGTCCATTCAAGCGAACGGACTTGGAATGAGGCCGTGCTAGATTCATATTAAAATCTTCAACAAAGGGATCATCTTGTATCTTCCCGTAACGACTGAAATCTTTATTGTGAAACCCGCTGCGCTGAACCATTTTCGACTCTCCCCTGTAGTTAGCAAACAATTCCCTTGAGCACAAACAAATGCAAAATCCACTTGCATGTAAAGCCAACGAACGATTTCTAGCCAGTCGAAGATGCATTTCAGATGTGTAGGACAGTGCGACATTTCTAAGAGGATTATAGAAAGTCGATAATCGTTAACTCAAATCATTAAGGTCGATGTCATCAATAGTTATATTTTGACGGCTGCGATACGGAGGGGCTGCCGGTTCGTGCAACGAGGTGCCGCCATTAGTGACAAAAGCTGCAGACCCTCAGGCTGAAGGTGGTTGAGGGCAGTTGAAGACGAAGCGAACACAGTCAGAGCGCCAAAGGTGGCGAGTGACATCAGGGTGTCACTCGCGAATTGTTTATTACTTTGTTTCAAGTAACGAACGAAGCATCCATGCGGTTTTTTCATGAACCTGCATACGTTGGGTCAAGAGATCGGCAGTCGGCTCATCGCTCACCTTGTCGACCAAGGGAAAGATACTGCGAGCGGTACGTGAAATGGCTTCTTGTCCTTGAACCAATTGCTTGATCATGTCTTCAGCACTTGGCACTCCCTCTTCTTCTTTAATAGAAGTAAGGCGCGCGTAGGCCGCATAAGTACCGGGTGCGGGAAAGCCCAGTGCCCGGATTCGCTCAGCAACAAGATCTACCGCCAGAGCAAGTTCATTGTATTGTTCTTCGAACATTAAATGTAAGGTACGGAACATTGGACCACTCACGTTCCAGTGGAAGTTGTGAGTCTTCATATAAAGCACATACGTATCTGCCAGTAGACGAGCAAGACCGTCTACAATTTCTTTGCGATCTTCTTCGCTTATACCGATATCGATTGCCATGCTTTTCCCCTTTATATGATGGTGTAACGTGACACATGCAGCACCACTCTACCAAGAGAACCCAGGCAACGCAGCCACCGATTAGACTATCGCCCACCTCCAAAACGTCGTCATGCCGCTTACACCGCCAGCGAAGTCGGCCAAACGACGAAAGCGCTTGTCATTTTTGAACTGACGTTTTCGCCTTGGCGCTCAACGGACGCTAAAGCGAACTGCCGCTCTAGGGCGGGCACTGGTGACCAACTGCCGTCTTACATTTATGGATCTATAGAACAGCACTGAGCCTGCGCCTAGCGCTTGATTTGAGTAGCCCACAGCTTTGCTGTTAAATACACGCGTGTCGCTACTGACCTGCCGTTTTGATGTAGCGCATAGGCTGACCCCATCGCTCGTGCAGCACGCCTCCTTTTATTTAGAAGCGTACCGAGCGTAATCAGCTATTTCCTCGTGATCCGTCTCAATGTGAGTTATTAAAATGTTGAAAATTGTCCATCTGCTAACGGGAGCAGCGGCCCTGCTGCTTTCCTTTATCCCAAGCCTGCGTAGCGAAGCGCTGTCTTCGTACCTCCTGCAACCCGATGCTCTTTATCTGGCGCTTTTCGGTCTGCTCAACCTGGTGCTGGCTCCAGTAATTCCTTATTGGAACCGGGGCCCACGTCATCAGCTACAAAATTTGGTCAGCGCGCTACTGGTGCTCGCCGTCATCCTCCAAACCTTGACCTTGCTCGTTCCGCTGCAGACTATTGCTGGGCAACCGGCAATCACAGTAAGTCTGCTCAGCGTTTTCATTGGCGTCGTGCTGCATCTGGCCGTCAGCTTCTACCAATCGTCCCCCTCGCCGTCTGCGCTGAGCCATGACATGACCAACCGAGATACCGGAACAGTCAAGTGGTTTAACACATCCAAGGGATTCGGTTTTATCTCCCGAGACTCTGGCGACGACATTTTTGTGCACTTCCGTGCCATCCGAGGCGAGGGCCACCGCGTTCTGGTAGAAGGTCAGCGTGTGGAATTCTCGGTAATGAACCGCGACAAAGGCCTGCAGGCTGAAGATGTAATCGCAGCTTTACCCCGCCGCTAAAACTTTTAACGTATCAACAGAAACACAAAAACCCGCTTATCTCGAGAGAGAGCGGGTTTTTTATCGCACCGAGCAAGTGCGTCAATAATGCGGAGGGGGAGCTTCTTCCTCGAACGTATCGAACTGGCTGCCCATTTCTTCCTGACGCTTGAGCAATGCAGCCATCTGTAATTGCAGGCGCTCGACCACCCGTTGCTGGCTGACCAGCACATCATTTAGAGACTGGATCGTATCGTCCTGAAAAGCCTGACGACTTTCCAGCTCATTGATACGTTGCTCAAGACTCATACCCGCTCCTCTTCAAAACGAAAATCAGTCGTCAACACACTCTGCAGCCGATGCCGAACAGCCGCGAGTTCTTCACGACTATAAGGTTGCGCTGGGTGCTTACCCCAAACAGGGGCAGGCCAAGCCGGGTCACTGCGAAGGCGCACGATAACATGCACGTGGAGTTGACTGACGACATTACCCAGTGTGGCCACGTTGAGTTTGTCGGCACTGAAAGCGTCATTGAGTAACTGTGCCAGCAACGTCGCTTCTTGCCACAGCTGTAATTGATCAGATGCCGCCAACTGAAATAATTCGCTGATACCCGACCGACGCGGTACAAGAATGAACCATGGGTAATTTGAATCGTTGGATAATAATAAACGGCACAACGGAAAGTCTCCGATGGCCACTGTATCTTGCGCAAGACGCGGATCTAAGACGAACACCGCAGGACTCCTGATCAATCGGTTAGTTTTGAGCCCGACTTTTTGAAGCAAGGCAACACTGAACAATGCCGAGCAGGATACTCGCGTATAGTTCATTGATCACTGGCAATCTGACAAGCCACCGAGGTGGGGTGAGCCCTTCACGCACCAGCACTGCACGTTAGCGATACGGCTGCACCGATATAGATCAATTTTTACTCTCCAGGACACTGCGCGATACGCTTCTGAGAACGGTGCAATCCCTACGCAAGCGACCACCTGAAAGCGAACCGGTCGTTTTCGCTGTACGGAAAACTGTTAGCCCATCATTGATCCGGCTGTCCCCATGACCATAGCCCAACATCAAGCACAACCACCGGACTACGCACCAAAACGACTCACATCCGAAGTGGAGCAGTGCTACCCCATCCGCGTTTTACCCAGTTCAAACGTCACTTAGGTAACGTTTCAACGTCTTTTTTTCAAAATCATGGCGGCTTTGTGAAATTTTCATATCACAGAAAAAATAAATAATACTGTTTAAAAACAACAACTTAGAAAATATATTTATTAGTGGATTGACCAAATGTGAAAAAAAAGTGAATGCTTAGGAACTTTGTGCACGGTTGTTGCTATGTCACACATAAGAGTTTGAAGAGGTGCCGACTTAAAGCGAAGCCTTGGATACGGCAAGTAACGGAAACGCTGGCTGCAGGAGTGTGTCGAATGGCTGTTCATAGATTGTTTGTACCTATGCTTAAGCGTTCAAAAATCGCTGTTGTAGTTGCGGAGCTTGTTAGCGGGAATCTGTGTATTTGCGACATGTACAACCTACATTTGCGACATCGCCGTAAAGATAACGAAAGGATAGATTTGCAACTATCGCCAACATGGTCAGCGTGATATAAGTTTGCGCCGACACAAAAAAGAAAGAGCCTCCCAGATAAAAAAACAGGTGGGATGGCGGTAACTTATTAAAAACCAAAGGAGCAAGTCACGATGAAAGTGATGAAGTGGAGCGCAATCGCCTTAGCAGTTACTGCGGGTATGACTCAATTGGCATCGGCGGCAGCGTTCGTCACTGACCAAGCTGATGCGAAGGGTTTTGTAGAAGATACATCGCTGAATCTGTTGCTGCGGAACTACTACTTTAACCGCGACAACAAAAACGGCAGCCATGACTCCGTCGACTGGACTCAAGGTTTCCGCGCAAACTTGAGCTCTGGCTTCACTCAGGGCGTTGTAGGTTTTGGCGTTGACGCGTTTGGTTACCTGAGCGTCAAGCTTGATGGTGGCGACGGCACAACGGGTACAAACAACACAGCTCTCAGCGCCGATGGCAAGACTCAAAACAGCATGGGTAAAGCGGGCGCAGCACTGAAAGTGCGCGTTTCCAAAACCCTGTTGGAAATCGGCCAGCAGCAACCGTCGACCTCTCCAGTGTTCGCTATCGGCGGCTCGCGCGTTTTGCCGCAAACCGCGACTGGTATCACGCTGATGAGCAGCGAGATCAAGGGCCTTGACTTAGAAGCAGGTCACTTCACCTCGGCATCCAGCGAAAGCCAGATGAATAGCGACGGCGAATTGTGGTCCGAATACGGCACAGTTGGCGCACACGCCAATTCTATAAACTACGCAGGTGGCAAGTACGCCATCAGTGACAGCCTTTCGGCTTCGTTGTATGCCGGTAAGCTGGAAGATATCTGGAACCAGTACTACACCAACGTAAACTACGTATTGCCAATCACTGATACTCAGTCGGTAGCGTTTGACTTCAACTACTACCTGACGCGTGATACCGGCAGCGCCAAACTTGGCCGCATCGACAACAACTCGTTCTCGCTGCAAGCCGCTTACTCGTTCATGACTGCACACACCGTAACCTTGGCGTTCCAGAAGATTAATGGCAACACGCCATTTGACTACGTTGGTGTTGGCGATAACAACCGTGGTGGCGACTCGATCTTCCTTGCCAACTCGATCCAGTACTCCGACTTTAACAGCCCGGGTGAAAAATCTGCTCAGTTGCGTTACGACATCAACCTAGCCTCCTATGGCGTTCCAGGTCTGAGCTTCATGACTCGTTACGTATACGGTTGGGATATCGACTACAGCAAAGTTAACCCGAACGGCGGTTACGGCGGTTATTTCAACGCCAATGCAACTGACGTGTCGCACCACGAGACCAACCTGGAAGCCAAGTACGTTGTTCAGACTGGTCCAGTTAAAAACCTCTCGTTCCGTATCCGTCAAGCTTGGCACACTGCCGACGCTGGCCAGATCGACGGCGACACCAAAGAGTTCCGCTTGATCGTCGACTACCCGATCTCGATCTTGTAATCGCAGTCAGCTAACTCGTTTCGAAAAAAACCCGGCAATGCCGGGTTTTTTTATGGGCTTAAAACCTCGCTTTTCCGGTTTCGCTGCCCCGCCGCGCCCTGTACGCGATCAAATCACCACCGTACAATGCTCGGTCATTTCTAGTCTCAGCAACCGATAACGGCCTACCATGCGCACCAGTCAATATTTGCTCGCCACAAAGAAAGAAACGCCTTCCGACGCAGTTGTCGTCAGCCATCAGCTAATGCTGCGCGCTGGCATGATTCGCAAACTTGCTTCTGGCCTCTATACCTGGCTCCCCATGGGCTTGCGTGTATTACGCAAGGTCGAAGCGGTCGTTCGTGAGGAAATGAACGCTGCTGGCGCGCTTGAAATACTGATGCCCGGTATTCAACCCGCCGAATTGTGGCAAGAGTCTGGCCGCTGGGAGCAATACGGCCCGGAACTGCTGCGCATGAAAGACCGACATGATCGAGAATTCTGCGCGGGCCCAACCCACGAAGAAGTCATTACGGATCTGGCGCGTAACGAGCTGAATAGCTATAAACAGTTGCCTATCAACATGTATCAGATCCAAACCAAATTTCGTGACGAAATCCGCCCCCGTTTCGGCTTAATGCGCGGTCGCGAATTCATCATGAAAGATGCGTACTCCTTCCACGCCGATCAAGCGTCATTGCAAGCCACGTATGATCGAATGCATCAGGCGTACTGCAACGTATTCACCCGACTGGGCCTGAATTTTCGCCCGGTTGAGGCCGATAACGGCTCCATCGGCGGCGCGGGCTCTCACGAGTTCCATGTATTGGCTGACTCTGGCGAAGACGACATCGTGTTCAGTGACAGCTCCAATTACGCCGCCAACATCGAGAAAGCCGAGGCCGTTCCTCGCGAACACTTGCGTCAGGCCCCCACTGAAGCGATGCGCCTGGTCGATACGCCACATGCAAAAACCATTGCGCAGTTGGTCGAGGGCTTCAATCTGCCCATCGAAAAAACCATCAAGACCCTGGTGGTGCATGCGGCAGAAGAAGGCAAGCTGATTGCACTGATCATTCGTGGCGATCACGAACTCAACGAAATTAAAGCCGCCAATCTGCCCCAAGTCGCCAGCCCTCTGGTCATGGCCTCTGAGTCCGAGCTGCGCGACGCCATTGGCGCGGGCGCGGGTTCACTTGGCCCATTGAATCTGCCATTGCCCTGTGTCATTGACCGCTCTGTCGAACTGATGAGCGACTTCGGCATCGGTGCCAATATCGACGATAAACACTATTTCGGAGTCAACTGGGAACGCGACTTACCTGTTCCAGCGGTAGCCGACCTGCGTAACGTCGTGGCCGGCGATCCAAGCCCTGACGGCAACGGCACGTTGGAAATCAAACGCGGCATCGAAGTCGGGCACATCTTCCAGCTCGGGACGAAATACAGCGAAGCCCTGAAGTGCCAAGTGCTCGGTGAAAACGGAAAGCCTGTCACGTTGACTATGGGCTGTTACGGCATCGGTGTTTCTCGCGTGGTGGCTGCTGCCATCGAACAGAACAACGATGAAAACGGGATCATCTGGAATGATGCCTTGGCACCTTTCCAGATTGCCTTGGTGCCATTGCGCTATGAAACCGAGGCTGTTCGAGAAGCTACAGACACGCTGTATGCCGAACTGACCGCCGCTGGCTTTGAAGTGTTGCTGGACGATCGGGATAAAAAAACCAGTCCGGGCAACAAATTTGCCGATATGGAACTGATCGGCATTCCGCACCGCATTGTCGTCAGCGACCGTGGTTTAGCGGAAGGCAATCTTGAATACAAGGGTCGTACCGAAGCCGAACCTCAAGCACTGCCTGTCGCTGATGCACTGTCCTTTCTTCAAGCTCGTATCCGCCGATAAGCGCTGACGACGCGCACGTCCACAACGTGCGCGTCTCGGCTATTAGCATGACGAATCAAGACTCGCCTTTATGCATCAAGAGATCACATGCTCAAGCGAAGCACTTTAAGCCTACGCTGCGCCGCACTCTGCGGCACTCTGGTCATTAGCGGTTGCGCCAATCATTTGTCTCAACGTAGCGAACACGAAGAGCGCGTTGAGCGAAAATTGCTTGAGCACACTCTGCATGTCGACATCGGCGAACCCAAGTTGCTGGAGTTACCACAACGCCGTATTCGGATCACTGAACAAAAGACGTTCGAAGTCACTGAGTTCGAAGTCACCCGCAATTATGATCGCTACACGCCGTACCAGCCCTGGCGTGAACTGTATGAGATTCCGCTGGGCGCCCTGGCCTTGGTCGCAGGCACGGGAGCTAATATTCTCAATGTATTCATGTTCGGCCACTTGCCCGGCACGGTGACCAAAGACTGGATCGATTTCGGTGTAGCTGGAGTCAATCCGTTCATGAACGTGCAGTCCTATGGACGAGCGCAACAAAATCTCGCCAATATCGATGAAACTCGGCGCAATAAACGCATCGAACACACGAGCCTTCCATGGAATGAACGTCCGGTCGAAATTATGGCCAGCGCGCAAACCTTTAGGTTGGCGACTGATCGCAACGGAGGATTGCGCTTGAATCTGCTGAGTGCTCCGTTTGCCGAGCAAGACCTTACTCGCCTCGCTCGCTTACAAATCAACGTCGAAGATGAGCGCGACAGCGTCCGAGCCGATGCGACCTTACCGATCAGCAGCTCGCTGCGGGGCAAACTGTTCGAAGCTCACGCTCTAATTTACGACGACCTTGAAGAAGACGGCGTCAGTCAATGGGTTCATAGGGTTAAACGGCTTTCAGAATTAGGTCTAGAAGAACAGGCCAGCGAGCTGGAACAAAACCTCATTGAATTGACCCACAACGACCCAGAGCTGCAAAAGCAATTCCTCAGATCGCTAACTCGAGACGCAGGCCGTTTGGTTGCAGACCCACAGGCAGACGATTAAACGGCAAACAGCTCCAACTGCTCGTGAGCCCCCCGCAAGTCCTGCAAACGCACTCCGATACCAAGCAAACGCACCGGCTTGGCACCTCGAGCAAAGGCCTGTGTTAGCAATTGCTCAAAACTCACAAGATCACGCCCTGCCCCGGACTGCTCCAAGGTGGTCTGGGTAAAGTCGTAAAATTTTACTTTGACGAAGGGCTTGCCGGCCCGGTAGCCCTCACCGATTCGCGCAATTCGCCCCGCCAGGGTATCGAGTAGGCCTGGAAGTTTCTCCAGACAACTTTTCAGATCGGGCAAATCCGTGTCGTAGGTATTTTCTACGCTGACGGACTGGCGCCGACTGTCGTTTTGAACAGGTCGCTCATCGATACCCCGCGCTAGATTCCACAACCGTTCACCAAATGCGCCAAATTCGCGCACTAATGCCAATTTGTTCCAATCGCGCAGATCGTTGCAACTTACGATTCCCAATCGGCCCATTTTGTCCGCAGTTACTTTGCCCACCCCATGCAGCTTAGTGACCGGCAAGATGGCGACAAAATCTTCTACCTGGTCCGGCGTAATCACAAATAATCCGTTGGGCTTTTTCCAGTCACTGGCAATTTTCGCCAGAAATTTATTGGGGGCTACGCCCGCCGACACTGTGATGTGTAGCTGGTTAGAGACTCGACGGCGAATTTCTTGAGCGATACGAGTGGCGCTGCCTGCAAACAAACCACTTTCTGATACATCAAGAAACGCTTCGTCCAACGACAAGGGCTCAATCAGATCCGTGTAATCGCGAAAAATCATGTGGATCTCGCGAGATGCTTCTTTATAAGCTTCCATTCGGGGCTTGACGATGGTCAAGTCGGGACACAACTTCAACGCATGCCGAGACGACATCGCCGAACGAACCCCATAAGCACGCGCTTCGTAGTTACACGTCGCAATGACTCCTCGCTGATCCGCTGACCCGCCGACCGCTAAAGGTTTATTGCCTAAACGGGGGTCGTCACGCATTTCAATGGCGGCATAAAAGCAGTCACAGTCGACGTGAATAATTTTGCGCTGCGTCATGGGATGCGGTTTGCAGGCTGTGGGCCGGGCAGTATCTCACCCAGAGAGGACGCTGGCATCCACGATGCTACGAGCGACCTGTCAGAGTGCTGCAATGGGCCATGAATTATCTGACACAGCTTAGTAGCAAGACTCAAAGCCTGCTCTCGAACATAGACATCCGAGCTAAGCAATTGAAGGAAAAGCAGTTTTCTAAAATTAACCATTGACACTCAATCGTTCCACTGTAGAATGCCGACACACAGACGCGGGATGGAGCAGTCTGGTAGCTCGTCGGGCTCATAACCCGAAGGTCGTCGGTTCAAATCCGGCTCCCGCAACCAAACATCGAAAAAGGCTGCTCGAAAGAGTGGCCTTTTTTGTATCTGCGATTTGGCAGCCTCCCCGTCAAGCAATACATACGCCATTGAGCTAATGACTAACTGGAATTGGATGGAGTCCATAAAGTGGGAGTGAACCTGTTCGCAATGAAATACGAAGCGATCCCGATACGCGACTCGGTTCCAACTGAAAGAATATAAAGCCGACGGTTTTTTACGATTGCCAAGCAGCCAATTTAACCGTCCAGTCAGCTCGTTTTCATTTATTTATCATTTGTTTAGCATTATTGATTGACACCCTGCAATTGGGCTGTAGAATGCCGCCACACAGACGCGGGATGGAGCAGTCTGGTAGCTCGTCGGGCTCATAACCCGAAGGTCGTCGGTTCAAATCCGGCTCCCGCAACCAAACATCGAAAAAGGCTGCTCGAAAGAGTGGCCTTTTTTGTGTCTGCCGGAAAGTCTCAGGAACAGCAGCCCAAAAAGCTTGTCAGAGTGTCGATTCCAAGGATAGGCGTCTACCATCGGTTAAAGTGTCGACTGAAACGAATCCGCTACATTCGCTCGTTAAACTATGACGCGCTAATATTTCGAAAGTATTTTTTGCGTAGGGATTGGTAACTTGGCTGTATACCTCCATCCTGTCGCGCACGATCCAAGGAGTGATTGATGCGCGCCTCGTCCGAAGAAACCAATGAAACTGTCACGCCCCCCCATCCAATCGCGCCCGCGCGCCTAGGCTGGCTGGAGCTGATGAGCAAATATCGCCAGCCATTGGGGCTGGCGGTGACGTTGTTATTGTTCACCATCGCACTTATCGCCTGCCGCCACTTGCTGAGCGAGCTCGACCTGTATGCACTGCACGATTCCTTGCTGAGCGTGCCCAAGGTTGCGCTTGCCGGTGCTTTTGCTGCGGCCGTTGTCGGATTTACTGTGCTGCTGGGCTATGAGTGGTCGGCTAGCCGATACGCCAACATACAACTGCCCACGAAAACCCTGATCCTTGGCGGTTTCACCGCATTCGCAATCGGCAACGCCGTTGGCCTGTCATTGCTTTCAGGGGGCTCTGTCCGTTATCGGCTTTATGCGCGCCATGGGTTAGGTGCGACAGAAGTCGCACGTATGACTTTGTTTGCGAGCCTTTCATTGGGCTGCGCACTGCCGCCGCTGGCAGCGCTGGCAACGCTGAGCAATTTGCCAGCTGCATCGGCTGCCTTGCACCTGTCCGTGACGCTGCTGGCGGTAGTCGCGATCAGTATCCTGTTACTCAGCGCGTTACTGGCAGTCGGTATTTATCGCCGTCGCCTGCCAGAGCAACCGATCCCCCATAACTTACTGGTTCGTGCCGGACGCCGGACGCTCCGCCTGCCGGGTCTGCGCCTGACCTTGATGCAGCTGGTTATCACTGCGCTGGACGTTGCTGCCGCCGCGACAGTGCTTTATTTGCTGCTGCCCGACGCTCCTCCATTTGGCGCGTTTGTGCTGGTTTATCTATTGGCTTTAGCGGCTGGCGTACTTAGCCATGTTCCAGGTGGCGTAGGCGTGTTCGAAGCGATTCTACTGGCCGCTTTTGCCGACCAGTTGGGCTCTGCACCGCTGGCTGCAGCCTTGTTACTCTATCGCCTGATCTACGTGGTGTTGCCTCTGCTGCTGGCATGTCTGGCATTGCTGTACACCGAAGCACAACGCTTGCTGCCTACCCGTCAAGCAATGCGCGTCGCGTCGGGTCTGGCTGCACCCATCCTGGCCCTATTGGTTTTTCTGTCTGGTGTGGTTCTGCTGTTTTCGGGTGCCACGCCAGAAATTGACTCACGCTTGCGCCACCTGGGCTTCTTGATTCCGCATCGTTTAATTGACGCCTCCCACTTCGGTGCCAGCCTGATTGGCGTGTTGTGCCTATTGTTGGCCCAAGGTTTACGTCGGCGCCTTTCTGCGGCGTGGATGCTCACCACTGTGCTGCTGGTGGCCGGTGCTCTGCTGTCATTGCTTAAAGGGTTCGATTGGGAGGAGGCGAGTCTACTGGTCTCCACAGCCGTGCTGCTGGCAATCTTCCGTCGCTCGTTCTATCGCCAAAGCCGACTGCTAGAACTTCCGTTCTCACCGCTTTATCTAGTGGCAAGCGTATGCGTGCTCGCAGCGTCAATCTGGTTACTGCTGTTTGCCTACCAAGACGTGCCTTACAGTCAGGAGCTGTGGTGGCAATTCACGCTTAACTCGGATGCACCGCGCGCCTTGCGATCTGCGCTGGGCAGCGCGGTATTGTTAGTCGTCGTCTCGTTGACCTGGCTACTGCGAACCGCACGTCCCGTGATTACGTTACCCGGCGTAGAGGAACTGGCCAAGGCTGCACAAATCGTGAATGCTTCCGACCAGCCGGACGGCGGGCTTGTAATGACCGGCGATAAGGCGTTACTTCTTCACCCTAGCGGTAAGGCATTTATGATGTACGCCCGTCGTGGTCGAAGCCTGGTGGCGCTGTACGACCCTATTGGCCCTACGCAACAACGCGCAGAACTAATCTGGCAATTTCGCGATTTGTGCGATCTGCACCATGCCCGCCCAGTGTTTTATCAGGTACGCGCAGAGAATCTGCCCTTCTATATGGATATCGGCCTGACCGCGATCAAGTTGGGTGAGGAGGCCCGCGTCGACTTGCAGCGTTTTGACATCGAGTCAAAGGGCAAAGAGATGAAAGACCTGCGTTATACCTGGAACCGAGGTGGCCGTGACGGTTTGTCGCTGAAGATTTATGAGGTCGGCCAGGCACCCCTGGAGGAGCTGAAGGTGATCTCCGACGCATGGCTGACCGGTAAGAATGTTCGGGAAAAAGGCTTCTCTCTAGGACGCTTCAGTGCAGCTTATTTACAACATTTCCGCATTGCGATTATCCATTTCGAAGGCAAGCCAGTAGCATTCGCTAATCTGTTGGAAACCTCAAGGCACGAACTGGCCAGCCTGGATTTGATGCGCGCACACCCAGACGCACCAAAGCTAACCATGGAGTTCATGATGGTCGGCTTGATTTTGCATTACAAAGAACAGGGTTATGGTCGCTTCAGCCTGGGCATGGTGCCACTATCGGGCTTGCAACCTCGTCGTGGCGCTCCTCTAACCCAGCGGCTTGGGTCGATGGTCTTTCGCCGTGGCGAACAACTGTACAATTTCCAAGGTCTGCGCCGCTTCAAAGATAAATTCCAGCCTGACTGGGAACCTCGCTATATGGCCGTACCCGCCGGACTTGATCCGCTCGTGGCATTGGCTGACACCGCCGCCCTGATTGCAGGCGGCCTGACTGGATTGGTGAAACGCTAATGATTCAACGCTACTGGCGCTTTTTGCTTGCAGCCCTGATTGTTCTCGCACTGGTACTTGGCTTTTGGCTGTGGAACCGCCCTGCTCCTCAGCCGGTTCTGGAACATCTGACCCTTGAAGATGGTTCGGCGCTGACCCGTGTTTCCCCCGGCACCCAGCCCAAAGCGTTGGTAGGTCTGGCTGTTTTGGCCGATGAAGGGCTGACCGATAAACAGCTGCTGGCGCTGAGCCTTGACGGCACCGCACAGGTCGTTCAAGTCACGCTGCCCAAGGACAATTGCGCACTGCAGGAAAAGACGCTAGCTGCCGCTTTGACGAAGCTAGACGGTCCGGCGACGCTGGTAGGGGGAGTCGGACCGGGCGCGACCTTAGCCTGGCGTTGGCTGGCAGGGCAAAACGATGACAATGCAAAAGCCGTATCTGTAGGTTTTAGCCTTGACCCGCCTGCATGTGTAGACAACGTGCCAAAAAGTGCGGCGCACGGTCACTGGTTCGTTGCATGGAACGATGGACCGGATGACGCGGCCGCAACTTTGGTGCGTGATCAGCCCAACGCTGAAAACAGCATCAGCGATTACGATGTGCACCTGCCGCAACTATTCAACAGCCAACTGCGCCGACAATTGGTCTTGGATGATCAGAACGGCGGTTTGAAGATCCCTGTAGTCGAGGTTCCGGCAGGAGCTACGACCGACACGGTGACACTTTTCCTCTCAGGCGATGGAGGTTGGCGTGACCTCGACCGAGACGTGGCAGGAGAAATGGCCAAAATGGGCTACCCCGTAGTAGGCATAGATACACTGCGCTATTACTGGGAGCACAAAACGCCGGAGCAAACCGCCCTGGATTTAGCCGAATTGATGGATCACTACCGCCAGAAATGGGGCACTAAGCGCTTCGTACTAATGGGCTACTCGTTCGGTGCCGATGTACTGCCCGCAATTTACAACCGATTGGCGCCGGATGAGCAAAAGCGTGTCGACTCCATCGTATTGTTGGCTTTTGCGCGCAGTGGCAGCTTTGAGATTCAGGTACAAGGCTGGTTGGGTACAGCAGGTAAAGAAGCGCCTACCGGTCCGGAGATGGCCAAACTGCCACCTGAGAAAGTGCTATGCGTGTATGGCGCTGAAGAAACGGCTGAAAGTGGCTGCACTGAAACAACAGCCGTGGGCGAAAAACTCATGCTACCAGGCGGCCACCACTTCGATGAGAACTACCCTGCGCTAGCCAAACGCATGACTAATGCTATCGATAAGCGGCAAGGGAAAGGGCCGAAGGCTTAAAAGCAGCTTCAAGCTTCAAGCGGCAAGTATGAATCCTGCCGCTTCTAACTTGGGGCTTACCGCCTGAAGCTCGCAGCTGCCGAAGGCCCTACATCTCGACTTGGGTACCCAGTTCAATCACTCGGTTAAACGGCAGGTTGAAGAAGCGAAGGTTACCGTTGGCGTTCTTCAGCATGAAGGCGAACAGCGCCTCACGCCAGCGGGCCATGCCATCCAACTTGGAGGCAATGATCGTCTCGCGGCTGAGGAAGTAGGTTGTGCGCATCGGGGCGAAATCCAGCTCGGCCAGGTGGCATAACTTAAGCGCCGCTGGCACGTCCGGCTCATCGATGAACCCAAAGTGCAATACCACACGGTAAAAGCCTTCGCCGTAGGCCTCAACTTCAAATCGGCGGCTCGCCGGCACTCGCGGGGAGTCCTCATAGACTACCGTCAGCAGAACCACTTGCTCGTGAAGTACTTGGTTGTGCAACAGGTTATGCAACAGGGCATGCGGTACAGCATCGGGACGGGCAGTCAGGAACACTGCCGTTCCTTGCACCCTATGGGGCGGCTGTACGCGAATACTGCTGATAAAGATGGGCAGAGGCAGGCCACCCTCCTCCAACCGCTCGACTAGCAACTGCTTACCACGCTTCCACGTAGTCATCAGGATGAACAATACAATCCCAGCCAATACCGGGAACGCGCCACCTTGTACGATTTTTGGCACGTTTGCGGCAAAAAACAGCCCATCGACTAGCAGAAAACAGAGCAAAACCGGTATCGCCAACAGCGGTGGCCATTTCCACAACAATAGAACGACTGCCGCGACCAAAATCGTGGTGATCAACATTGTCCCAGTCACCGCAACACCGTAGGCAGAGGCTAACGCTGTGGAGGACTCAAAACCGAGCACCAGCAAAATCACGCCGATCATCAGTGACCAGTTCACCGCACCAATATAAATCTGTCCTTGGGAGGAACTGGACGTGTGCTGAACGTGCATCCGGGGAATATAACCGAGTTGAATCGCCTGCAGCGTCATGGAAAAAGCCCCCGAAATCACTGCCTGCGAAGCAATTACGGTGGCCAATGTCGATAAAAAAACCAGCGGAATTAACGCCCAGCTCGGCGCCAACAGATAGAACGGGTTACGTGCGGCTTCGGGATTGTCCAACAACAGCGCACCTTGGCCAAAGTAATTCAACACCAGCGCTGGCAACACCAATGCAAACCATGCGCGGGCGATAGGCTTGCGACCGAAGTGCCCCATGTCGGCATACAGTGCTTCAGCGCCCGTCAGTGACAGAACGACTGCGCCCAGAATGGTGACGCCAATGCCCGGATGAGCCACAAAGAACCGCACCGCCCAAATTGGGTTAAGCGCTTTGAGCACTTCGGGGTTCTGCATGATTCCGTAGACACCCAACGCTGCCAAGACCAGGAACCAAATAACCATCACCGGACCGAACAAAATTCCGATCCGCGCCGTACCGTGCCGCTGAATTAAAAATAGTCCAACCAGCACAACCAGCGACAGCGGCACAACCCAATGCTCGACGCCTTTGAACGCAAGTTCCAGGCCTTCCACAGCAGACAGTACCGAGATGGCCGGGGTAATCATGCTGTCGCCGTAGAAAAGCGCAGCACCGAACAAGCCGAAGACCACTAAAGTACTGCGCAACTTTGGATACGAAGACGACGCCCTACGCGCCAGCGCGGTCAACGCCATGATTCCGCCTTCACCCTGGTTGTCAGCACGCAGAATGAACAACACGTACTTAAGCGAAACCACCCAAATCAGCGACCAGAAGATCAGCGCCAGAATACCAAGCACACCCACATGGTCGACTTGAACCCCATACCCCCCAGTAAATACCTGCTGAAGGGTATACAACGGGCTGGTGCCGATATCGCCGTAGACCACCCCGACGGCTGCAATCAACAAACTCAACGGCTTTGCCGGATGATGCTCCGCCTCTACCTGACTAATTGCCTGACCCATTAACCACTCCTACCACCAAGACCTGGGCCCCTAAAACACAGTGATGTGCTTAAGCAAGCTCCGTTTTTACAAACACTGATTAACGCCATCGCCATGATTGGACGCAACGCCGCGAAGCATAGCGCAGCACTCGTCGTAATTCTCTGCATAAAGCTGGTCAATCTTCAGTCTCACCGCTAGAATTGCGCACTTTTTGATCAGAGGCGCACCAAGCGCCCGTCGACGCCCGGCCGTTTGCCCGGCGTCATCCCAAATGCCGAGGTTCGCCATGTCCACCGTCACCACGCCGTCCGCCCCCAAGGTTGGCTTCGTTTCTCTGGGTTGCCCGAAGGCTCTGGTCGATTCCGAGCGTATCCTTACCCAGTTGCGCATGGAAGGCTACGAAATCGTCGCCACCTACCAAGACGCCGACGTGGTGGTGGTCAACACCTGCGGGTTTATCGACACAGCCAAAGCAGAATCTCTGGAAGTCATCGGCGAAGCCCTGGCTGAAAACGGCAAAGTGATCGTGACTGGCTGCATGGGCGTCGAAGAAAGCGCGATTCGTTTGGTCCACCCAAGCGTGCTGTCCGTCACCGGGCCGCAACAATACGAACAAGTGGTCATGGCCGTTCACGACGCCGCGCCGCCTAACCTCAATCACAACCCGCTGATTGATCTGGTGCCGCCGCAAGGCATCAAACTGACGCCGCGCCACTACGCCTACCTGAAGATTTCCGAAGGCTGCAACCACAGTTGCAGCTTCTGCATCATCCCGTCCATGCGCGGCAAACTGGTCAGCCGCCCGGTGGGCGATGTGTTGGACGAAGCTCAGCGCCTGGTCAAGTCCGGCGTAAAAGAGCTGTTGGTCATTTCTCAAGACACCAGCGCTTATGGCGTCGACATCAAGTACCGCACCGGTTTCTGGAATGGCCAACCAGTGAAAACCCGGATGACGGAGCTGTGCGAAGCCCTCAGTTCCTTGGGCGTTTGGGTGCGCCTGCACTACGTTTACCCTTACCCCCACGTGGACGAACTGATTCCGTTGATGGCCGCGGGAAAAATTCTGCCGTACCTCGACATCCCGTTCCAGCACGCCAGCCCTAGAATTCTCAAGGCCATGAAGCGTCCAGCCTTTGAAGATAAAACCCTGGCGCGGATCAAAAACTGGCGTGAAATCTGCCCAGACCTGATCATCCGCTCGACCTTTATCGTCGGCTTCCCGGGCGAAACCGAGGAAGATTTCCAATACCTGCTTGAATGGCTGACCGAAGCGCAACTCGACCGCGTAGGCTGCTTTCAATACTCGCCGGTTGAAGGCGCGTCAGCCAACGCCCTGGGCGATCACGTCCCGGATGAGATCAAGCAAGATCGCTGGGATCGCTTCATGGCGCATCAGCAAGAAATAAGCGCTGCTCGCCTGCAAATGAAAGTCGGCCGCGAAATCGAAGTGCTGATTGATGAGGTAGACGAACACGGCGGCGCCGTCGGTCGCTGCTTCTTCGATGCCCCGGAAATCGACGGCACCGTGTACATCGACAGCGACCAAGACCTTAAGCCGGGCGATAAAGTGATGTGCCGGGTGACCGAAGCTGACGAGTACGACTTGTGGGCTGAAACGATCTGATTGTTTCGCTCTGCTGACTAAGCCCTGCCCTGATCGGCGGGGCTTTTTTTGTTCGGAAAATTCCTACATATCGTATCGCACCCTACCGACATCGTTAGATAAGGAATCCAGCCACAGTCGCTGTTTTCGTCAAACGCGAAGGATTGTGCGCATGAACTCGGCCCCGGCACACACTCACGAACTGCGCTGCCTGACGATATCCCTTGGCATCAAACTGTTGGCTTGCTGCTGGACGCGGTGCAGGTCGAGGATCTATTGAAGCGTCTGTATCAGTGGGTTGACTCTCCTTGCGTCAACGTACTTTACCTCGGTACCCGCTTTGGTGCGCTCAAGGACGTGTCGCCGTGTCTGGTTCAGATCAAAGGGGAATACGATCCAATACTTGCTCAGTTCCTGGAAAACCTTGATCGACACTGGGGTTATCTATTGATCAGTGAGGGGCCATGGGTACAGCTGGTGGCACATTTACGCTGGTTGATCAGCATCGAACATCCCTCGGGCCAAGAGATGCTGCTGCGGAGTGCCTCCACGGACGTAGCAGATTCCCTGTTTGAATCAGCAGACTCTGCGCTATTCGGGCCTTGCCAACGCATCATGACCGCCGCCCTCGTAAACGGAGGATGGCGTCTATACACCCGATAGGGCGAGATCCATAAATCCGACCGGGATATGGGCCAAACCCAGTGAGAAGCTTCAACGCATGAACAAAAAACTCAAAGAGCTGCGCGCAAAGAGCCGCAGGTTTCGTTGATTCAGCATTTTGTTGAGGTGCAAATCGCAGAAACTCGGATTCATTCGTAAACCTGCATCGCCCTTCGCCCCTGCAAACCACCGGTGTGCACGAAGATCAATCGCGTGCCAGAGGGAAACATTCCCGCCGCGACCTGATCGTGCAGCGCCAGCAGCGCTTTGCCGGTATACAGCGGCTCTAACGGCAGGCCACTTTCCGCTTCGCTGGCGACGATGAAGTCCAGCAGGGCCGGATCGGTTTTGGCAAATCCGCCGCGACTGGCGTCGAGCAGGTAATAACCCGCGTTGGCTTGTCCAAGCATCGCAACGACGTTTTCAGCCACACCGTGGTCATCCGGCACGGCCAGCGCGCCGTAAACCGGATGCGCACCATTTTCGGCCAATACTAATCCAGCTAACGTAGTGCCGGTACCTGCCGCCAGCCACCAGCCATGGTAGTCGCTCCAGCCTACTTGACTGATCTGCTCCTGTACCTGATTCAGTAATGACGCACAACCCAAGGCACCGGGCAGGCCACCGCCGCCTTCTGGAATCGGATGCAACTGCGGATAGCGTTTTTGCCATGGCAACCAAAAGCCCGGCGCGTGGCGCTCGCGATAACCGGCGTAACCCAACCAATGCACGCGCATGCCGAACGCCATCAAATCGTTGACCGTCGGCGAGTCCAGCGCATGCCCGCGCAACAGGCCCACCGTGGGAAAGCCGAAACGTTTGCCTGCAGCGGCCAAGGCGTGCAAATGGTTCGAATACGCACCGCCCAAACTGATCACGCCCTCGGCCCCGGCCTGTGCAGCGGCGGTCAGGTGATGGGTCAACTTGAACCATTTGTTGCCGCAGATCAGCGGGTCGATGAGGTCCAGGCGCAAAACCGCCACCTCAATGCCTGCTCGCTTTAGCCACGGCAGATGCAAGGGTTCGAGGGGTGCGTTGGGCGGGTTGGGAATTGCTGGGAACATAGTGGCGGAGTTTACAGAAAGCGGCCATCTGTAGGGGCCAACGTGTTGGCGAGAGGTTTTACGCGGTCAACCTGACACGGCGCCTCGCCAACACGTTGGCTCCTACAGATTTTGGTGCGGAGTCTTACAGCTCCGCAGCCAAACGCGAGCCCTGATTGATCGCCCGCTTGGCATCCAGTTCAGCGGCAATGTCTGCGCCGCCGATCAAGTGCACATTCTGGCCGGCCTCAATGAGCCCGTCATACAGTTCACGCAACGGGTCCTGCCCCGCACAGATGACGATGTTATCCACAGGCAAAATCTGCGGCTCGCCTTCACCGATGCGAATGTGCAGGCCAGCGTCGTCAATTTTCAGGTATTCGACGCCGTTGAGCATTTGCACGTGCTTGTTCTTCAAGCCGGTGCGGTGAATCCAGCCGGTGGTTTTACCCAAGCCGTCGCCGACTTTGGAGGCCTTGCGCTGCAACAGGAACACCTGACGTGCAGGCGCATGCGGCTCGGCTTTGATACCGGCCACGCCACCTCGGGCTTCCAGAGCAACGTCGATGCCCCACTCTTTCCAGAATGCCGTGCGGTCAAGACTGGTGGAGACGCCTTGATGCACCAGGTATTCGCAGACGTCGAAGCCAATCCCACCGGCACCAATCACCGCGACGCTTTTGCCGACGGGTTTACGTTCCAGAATCACGTCGAGGTAATTAAGCACTTTGGCATGCTCGACACCGGGAATGGCCGGTGTACGTGGCGCAATACCTGTGGCCAGAATAATTTCGTCATAGCCAGCCCCGATTAAATCGCTGACCGCTACCCGTGTGTTCAGGCACACCTCAACCCCGGTGGTTTGCAGCTTGCGCGCAAAATAACGCAGGGTTTCAGAGAACTCTTCTTTGCCCGGTACACGCTTGGCAATGTTGAACTGCCCACCAATTTCGCTGGCCGAATCAAACAACGTCACCTGATGCCCGCGCTCTGCAGCCACCGTTGACGCCGCCAATCCCGCAGGACCGGCACCGATCACCGCGATTTTTTTAATTAGCTTTGTCGGCAAGTAATTGAGTTCCGTTTCGTGACACGCCCGTGGATTGACCAGGCAACTGGTGAGCTTGCCACCGAAGGTGTGGTCCAAACAGGCTTGGTTGCAGCCGATACAGGTGTTGATTTCGTCGCTGCGCCCGGCCGCGGCCTTGTTGACGAAATCTGCGTCCGCCAAGAAGGGTCGCGCCATGGAAACCATGTCAGCGTCGCCATCACTGAGGATCTGCTCAGCGACTTCCGGGGTGTTGATACGGTTGGTGGTGATTAGCGGGATCTTCACCGAGCCGCGCAATTTGGCCGTGACTTTGCTGAAGGCCGCGCGCGGCACCTTAGTGGCGATAGTCGGGATCCGCGCTTCGTGCCAGCCAATACCAGTGTTGATAATAGTGGCGCCCGCTTGCTCGATGGCCTGCGCCAGCTGCACGACTTCTTCCCAGACGCTACCGCCAGCGACCAGGTCCAGCATCGACAGGCGAAAAATGATGATGAAATTCGGGCCTACCGCCTTGCGCACCCGGCGGACGATTTCCACCGGTAGGCGCATGCGATTTTCGTAACTTCCACCCCAACGGTCGGTGCGGTGGTTGGTGTGGACGGCAAGAAATTGGTTAATGAAATAACCTTCCGAGCCCATGATTTCGACACCGTCGTATTCGGCGATTTGCGCCAAGGTCGAACAGGTGACGAAATCCTGAATCTGTTTCTCAATGCCTTCCTCGTCCAGCTCTTTGGGCTTGAACGGATTGATCGGCGCCTGAATCGCACTCGGCGCTACTTGTTTCGGGCTGTAGGCATAACGCCCAGCGTGGAGAATCTGCATGCAGATCTTGCCGCCCGCTTCATGCACCGCTTGGGTAACGATGCGGTGTTTTGCAGCCTCCTCGACCGTGGTCAACTTGGCCGCGCCGGAATATACCCCGCCCTCGTCATTGGGACCGATACCGCCGGTAACGATCAGGCCGACACCGCCGCGCGCGCGTTCGGCAAAATAAGCAGCCATGCGTTCAAATCCGCCGGGCTTTTCCTCAAGCCCGGTGTGCATCGAACCCATCAACGTGCGGTTGCGCAACGTGGTAAAGCCGAGGTCCAGCGGGGCCAACAGATGCGGGTACAAGGCGGCGGACATAGAGACTCCATCGAGCGGGATCACGGGATGCGGGAGCCTCAATGAGACCACCGTCAATTATTGGTCTTACGTAACCGTGCGAAAACTGTACACGCGTACCTCACTGGTTCATAACGCTGACATTAAAGAGCTAACGGAACACACTCAATGGCTGAAAGTGACAACTTATTGATCCAATCGTACAGCGAGGGTTGGCAAGCGCCACCAAGCGCCCTAACCTAGTCGGCGAACTCTGCACACGGCTGCTCTTTGTGTCCCCCTTGCATAAAACCTTCAATTTTCTCGTTGGCCTGCTGCTGATCGCGATGATCATCAGCTACGCCGTCTGGACCGGGCAGCGCCCGGTGGGCCTCTATCTCTCCGATTTGCGCATTCAACTGACGGTGAATGAAGGTCAACCCCGCGAGCACGGCAACTTGTTGGGTATCCAGACGGAACTGTCGCCCAGTGACTATCAAAGCCGCGACCATTTAAGACGCAAACTTGCTGCCTATCTTCAGCAAGCCCGCGATCTAGGACTGATCAACAGCAAAACCATCGTGATTCTGCCCGAGCATGTAGGCACTTGGCTGTTTGTCAGCGGCGAAAAGGATCAGCTGTATCAATCGACCACGGTCAAGGAGGCAATGAATTGGCTATCGGTGAGTAATCCGCTGCGATTCCTTTACGCGCTTTATCAGGCCAAGGGACGTAACCGATTCGATGATGCTTATTTGCGGATGAATGCCCAGGCCATGGCGAGGGATTACCAGACGCTATTTGGTGGCTTGGCTAAAACGTTTGGTGTGACCTTGGTGGCGGGCTCTATTGTGCTGCCAGACCCCAGTATCAGCGAGGGCCAACTGCATATCGGGTCCGGTGCGCTTTACAACAGCAGCGTAGTATTTGGCAGTGACGGCTTGCCTATCGGCCAACCCCAGCGCCAGGTATACCCAAGCTTCACCGAACGCGACTACATCAAACCGGCAGCAAACACCGATTTAAATGTCATTGACACACCTGCCGGACGACTTGGAGTGTTGGTGGGTAGCGACAGCTGGTACCCAGACAACTACGCACAATTGAACGCCAAAGGTGCCGAGCTGATCGCGGTACCTGCTTTTGTGGCTGGCAACGGTCTGTGGTCCAAACCGTGGAGGGGGTTTCGCAGCGCATCGACCCCCGCCAGCACCAGCCTCAAACCAGGAGAAATCAGCGAAGGTGACGCTTGGCACCAACTAACGCTAACTGGGGTTGAGCCAGCCAGCACTGCACATGCGGGACTCAGTGTCTTCATGCGTGGTCAGTTCTGGGATAAAGGCAGTTCCGGTCATAGTTTCGCCAGTCGCCATAGCCTGACCGGTGGCGATCAATTCAGCGACGATCAGCCAGGGCATATCGCTCGCCTGATCAACCTGTGGCTATAGGTTAATGACGTCACTACGGGTGCGTTTAGGGGACTTGTCTGTCGGCTTTGTTCATAGCCTGGCAGACGCCGTGCGATGCTATGGCCAAGACCCGCAGCCACTGCTCGAGCAATACGGCCTGGACCCTGCGCGCTTGGCTGAGCTAGGCGCGCGACTGTCGATCCCGCGTTACATGCGTTTGGGCCATGCTGCGATCCAACTGACGGGTGAGCCAGGATTGGGTTTACGCATGGGTCAATTAAGCCGTATCAGCCAAGTCGGATTGGCCGGCGTTACCGCCGCCCAAGCGCCCACCGTGCGTGAGGCGGCTCGCTGCCTTATTCGCTTTGAAGCATTGTATGGCTCCAACTATCGCGGGCAATCCAGCTTTCATGAGGATGCCGGTGGCGCGTGGTTGCGCTTTTACTCCATCAGCCCCTACAACGCCTACAACCGCTTCGTCGTGGACTCGATTCTGGCGAGTTGGATTCAGCAACTGTCGACCCTTTCAGGCCACCCTTTGTTGGCTGAAAAAATCGAAATCGAATTTTCGGAGCCACCTTATGTGGAGGCGTACGGTTATTTAAGCGACAACGCAGTGAGTTTTGGAGCTGAACTGAACCAGTTACGCTTAAGCCAAACAAGCCTGGCGTTGCGTAATCCGGAACATTGCCCCAGCACGTGGCGGCATTTGCTGGTGTTGTGCGAAAAGGAATTAGAGCAATTGACTCGCACTCGGAGCTTGCGTGAACGCATCACTCAATTACTTGGGCCATTGTTGAGCGGAGGACGAGAACCGGATCTGGAGGAAGTGGCCGCACGGCTGAAGCTGCCGACCTGGACCTTGCGCCGCAAGCTGGCCGAAGAAGGCACGCAGTTTCGAGCTATTTTGAATGACACGCGTCGCGACTTGGCGATGACGTATATCCGCGACACCGAACTGGCTTTTGGAGAAATAGCTTATTTGCTGGGCTTTGCCTCCGCCGAGGCGTTTCAACGTGCGTTCAAACGCTGGAACGAGCAAACACCCGGAGAGTTCCGCCGCAGCCAACGTCAAGCCGGTTGACGCTTACAGCTCGGTAGCGTCATCGGCAGGTTCTACTGGGTCGAGTTCTGAAGCCCGGTATTCAAGCAGTTCTTCTTGGTATTCATCCATCGCGCTCACCTTTTTATTGAATTTAAAATCGCTGAAATGACTGACCACGGCTTTCACCTTAAAGTGCCAACGTGACGAAAAAATGAATACGCCTGATCTGACGTCTTCGCGAAGGATCTTGCGGTGAACCCCATCCTGGCTTGACTCGCCCACCGTATCCGGAATACCTTCGGGCCATGAATTCAACTCAGCATTTCGTCGGCAAGATTATTATTACCGCCATTCCAGTCATGGCGGGTTAGCCGACGTTCGCACCCAACCCGCCCACGAGGCGGGTTTTTCTTCTGTCTCCTGAGCCACACAGCTCGCATCTGGAGTCAGACATGTCACCGCCCCTCGATCCCGACCTGCTCAAGCATTACGTCAAAAAAATCCTCACCTCGCGCGTTTACGACGTAGCCGTTGAAACCCCGTTGCAGGCCGCTCGCCAGCTTTCCGAGCGCTTGGGCAATGCGGTACTGCTTAAGCGCGAAGACTTGCAGCCGGTGTTCTCGTTCAAAATTCGCGGCGCTTACAACAAA